>SKHU01000074.1 GCA_007116755.1 Alphaproteobacteria bacterium | reverse complement strand
GCTATCTGCTTGACCAATGGCTTGGAACCACACCGTGGTTTATGATTGCCATGTTTTTTCTGGGTTTTGTTGCCGGTATTTTGAATATTTACCGCTGGCAAACGGGGCAGGAATACGGTATCGGTTTTAAACCGCCGCAGGATAAAGAAACGGATAAAGCTCATCCGGATACAGAACAAAAACAGGCTGATAAAGATTAAAACTTCAAGGAGAAACGAACGTGGCCGGACCTCTTGACCAGTTTGTCATCAAACCCATCATTCCGATCGAAATCGGCGGCGTGGATTTATCTTTCACCCAGTCTTCGCTGTGGATGGCTTTCGCCATCGCCGCGGCATCGCTGATTACTGTTGCCTGCATGGCACCGCGCGCAATGGTGCCGGGACGCTGGCAAAACATCCCCGAAGCGCTGTATGATTTCGTCTCCGGCATGGTTCGGGAAACGCTGGGCAAAGAAGGCAATAAATATTTTCCGCTGGTTTTCACAATCTTTATCACGGTTTTGATGGGGAATGTTCTGGGCATGATCCCCTATTCCTTTACCTTTACCAGCCATATTATTGTGACCGGCGCACTGGCGCTGTTTGTTTTTCTGCTGGCGACGGGAATCGGGATTGTCCGGCACGGGCTGCACTTCTTCTCGCTTTTCCTGCCCAAAGGGTTGCCGTGGTTTTTTGCGCCGCTGATTGTCGTGATCGAGATCATTTCCTATCTCTCGCGCCCGATCAGCCTGTCCGTACGTCTGTTTGCCAATATGGTGGCCGGACATACAATGCTGAAGGTTTTTGCCGGTTTCAGCGTCTCTATGGGAGTTTTTTTCGGTGTCCTGCCAATGCTGCTGAATGTCGCACTGATCGGTCTGGAATTTCTGATCGCCTTCATTCAGGCCTATGTTTTCGCACTTTTGACCTGCATCTATTTAAAAGATGCAATTGAATTGCACTGAACAGAAAAACCTGTTATCTAACAGTCATCAAACAGAACAGAAATTTAAACATCTCATCTAACAAGACAAAAACGAAACGAAGAAAGGATAAGAACAATGGAAATTGAAGCTGCAAAAGTCATCGGTGCGGGTATTGCCGTTATTCCGCTGCTTGGTGTCGGTATTGGGCTGGGCATGCTGTTTGCGAGCATCATCAACGCCATCGGACGCAACCCGTCCGTTGAAAACACCGTCAAGGGCACAGGCTTCCTGTACTTCGCCCTGATCGAGGCGATTGCGCTGTTCGCACTGCTGATCGCGCTGCTGATCCTGTTTATGTTCTAAAGAAAAAACATATCCTGATGAAGTTTTAAGTCTGCGGAAAGGTTAAAACGGATGCCAAAAATCAGCACCATAAACATCACGCGTTTTACAGCCGCCCTCTGCATCTTTTTTGCAGCAGGAACGGTTGGCGGACGCGCCGTTTATGCGGCAGAGGACGGCCCCGGCTTTCCGCAGCTTGATACCTCGACCTATGCCAGTCAGGTCTTCTGGCTTTTTGTGTCCTTTGTCACCATGTATTTCATCATGTCCCGCATCGCCCTGCCGCGAATCGCGCATGTGATGGAACTCCGCGAAGCACAAAAACGCAACGACCTGACCGAAGCCGAACGCCTGAACGCAGAAGCGGAAGAGGCTTTGGACGAATACAAACAGCTGATGGCCAAGGTGCAGGACGATACACGCGAAATTCTCGGCAAAGCCGGGCAGGAGATTTCCGAAATGCAGGCAAAGCGCCATGCGGAACTGCAGGCCGAAATGCAGGAGAAACTTGTCAAAACCGAAAAATCCGTACAGAAGGCGATTGACGAGGCGCTAGACGGCCTGACCATATATGCGACAGAGCTTACACAGCAGGCCTCGGGGAAACTCGGCGGCGTAAAACCGGCCAATGACGAAACGGCCAAGGCCGTCAAATCCCTGTGGAAAAAAACAAAAACAGCTTGATAAACACGAAACAACAGATAAACAACTTGGTTAAAGGTAGCTTGCGATGATATTGAATTTGTTTGAAAGTTCAGATTTCTGGGTTGTGCTTTCGACAATTCTGTTTTTCTACATCATCTGGCGCTATGCGCGTCTGCCGCTTCTGCGCGCCCTTGATTCGCGCAGCGATCGCATCCGCGGCGAGCTGGAAGAAGCGGAACGCCTTCACATTGAAGCAAAACAGCTTCTCTCCCGCTACCGCCGCCGCCACGAAGAGGCACTCAAAGAAGCCGAACAAATCATTGCCGATGCCCATAAACAGGCGCTGGACATGAAAACTGCTGCAGAAGAGGCTCTGAAAGCCGATATCGAACGCAAAGAGAAACAATTTGAAGAGCGGCTGATCCGTATGGAAAAAGCCGCTGTCGAGAATGTCCGCGACAAAATCGTCGAACTGTCTATGCGCGCCACGGAAGATTTGCTGAAAAAGAATCTTGCCGGAAAAAAATCGGCCACGACCGCGCTGAACGATGACACCATTGCGACGCTGGACAAAAACCTGACAAAATCCGCATAAAAAAATCAGAACGGCATAAATCAGACAGGCGGTTGCAGACCGGATTGCCGGATTGCTTCTGCGACCTTATCCCATTGCGCACGCCCCGGTGCGACCAGCAAAAATTTATCCTGCGGCGCATTCACCGGCGAATAGCGCTGCCCGTCCAGATAAGAGACATGGCCGCCCATTTCTTCGGCCAGCAACGTACATCCGGCCTGATCCCACGGCGTGGTTTTATGCCACAAAATACAGTCCCCCTCGCCGCGCATAAAATGCAGCGTATCATGCAGCGAACAGCGGATATTGACGATATCGCCGACAAAATCATTCAGCTTCTTGAAATGCCAGGGTTGCGCACCGCCGGCAAAGATTGTCATCTCCGCCGCGCGTTGTTTTTCCGCCTGCGCAGCGCTTGGAAAAGCAACTTTGCCGCCGTCTTCATGATATGCACCATCGCCTTTGACCGCATAAACACCGCGCCCCTGCGGCGCATCGTAAAGAAACCCCATGCGCGTTTCGCCGTTCTGCACCAGAGAAATAAGAATACCGAACAGCGACCGTCCGGATTTGAAATTATACGTGCCGTCAATCGGGTCGATGACCCAGACCGGTTTCTCCTGTTTGAACGTCCCCAATACGCGAATATCCTTGGCGACGGCTTCTTCTCCAACGACCAGAGAGCCGGGAAGAATTTTCGGCAAAAGCGTTGCAAATGCAGCTTCGGATGCTTCATCCGCTATGGTGACGAAATCGCCGGGGGCTTTTTCAATGATTTCGCCTTCCGCCAGATTGCGAAAACGCGGCATGACTTCTCTCTCCGCAATTTCACGGATTGCGCTCCATACGTCTTCAGGCTTTGGCAGTGCGGTCATGTTTGTCTTGATCCTGTTTGGGTTCCAGCAACATGCGCAGATCAATCTGCGGATATTGCCGTACAAAGCGGTTCAGATTTTTTTCCGAAAGACGGATTCTCAAACGGCTGATATGCTCGCGGTCGCGGCGCTCGTAAACATGGCTGTGCCGGTAAAGCCATGCCATGGCCTCGCTATCCTGTGATGTGTCGATGCGTACCTCCGCCCGTTTTTCATCGCGTGCGAGAAAATCATCAACCGCCTCCAGCAAAACCTCACACCCTGAACCGGTTTCTGCAGAAATCAAAAAGCTGCGGCGGCTGCCGCGCAGGGAAGCAGCCAGAGCCTCCCGTTCCTCTGCTGCCAGCAGATCAGCTTTGTTCAATACCTCAAAAACACGCTCATCATTATCAATCTCAATGCCGAGTTCGGCCAGAACGGTTTTGACGCTTTCACGCTCGCTTTCCGCGTCGGGATGCGTGACATCGCGCATATAGATAATAACAGAGGCATTTTCAACCTCTTCCAGAGTCGCGCGAAATGCTGCAATCAGATGCGTCGGCAAATCCGAAATAAACCCGACCGTATCGGACATGATGATTTTTCTGCCTGACGGCAAAAGGCAGGCACGCATCGTCGGGTCAAGTGTGGCAAACAGCAAATCTTCGGCAAAAACCTCCGCCCCCGTCAGCGCATTGAACAGCGTGGATTTTCCCGCATTGGTATAGCCGACCAGCGCCGCAACAGGAAACGGCACGCGCTCGCGCGACTGTCTTTGCAGGCGGCGGTTTTTCCTGACCTGCTCCAGTTCGGTTTTCAGCTTGGCAATACGCTCGCCGATCAGACGCCGGTCAATCTCGATCTGTGTCTCGCCGGGGCCGCCCGTAAAACCGTAACCGCCGCGCTGGCGCTCCAAATGCGTCCATGAGCGCACAAGGCGCGAACGCTGGAATTCCAGCGCCGCCAGTTCAACCTGCAACTGGCCTTCCTTCGTGCGGGCGCGTTCACCGAAAATTTCCAGTATCAACCCCGTACGGTCGATCACTTTCGCATGCAGCGCTTTTTCCAGATTGCGCTGTTGTACAGGTGTCAGCGGATGATCGATATAGACCAGACCGACGTCTTCCGCTTCTGCGATTGTTTTGATACGCTCGACCACACCGCGCCCCAAAAGCGTTGCCGGCGTAATGCGCGAGAGTGTCACAATTTCGCTGTGCACAACATCAAGGCGAATAGCACGCGCCAGACCGATGGCTTCGGCAAGTCGGTCTTCGGGAAGGTAAACGCTACGCTGTTCTTTTGATTGCACAGGCAGATCGGGATGCAGAACGATGACTTTTTCGGGTGGAGATGTATTTTCCTGGGTCAACGGCTTATAATCACACCCCTTCTATTCCAGACTTATGCTTCGGCAGCTTCGCCGGCATCGCCGTTGTTCTTCTCATCTCCCGCATCATTGTAAAGACGCAGAGGTGAAGACGGCATAATAGTGGACACCGCATGTTTGTAAATCAATTGCACATGGGCATCACGTTTGAGCAGGATTGAAAAGCTGTCGAACCATGTTACGGTTCCCTGCAATTTCACGCCGTTAACAAGGAAAACCGTTACGGGAGCCTTTTCCTTGCGCACCGTGTTTAAAAATTTATCCTGCAAATTTTGCTGTTTATCAGACATCGGACTATATCCTTAATACTTCATAATATTTAAAATATAAAAAATGCACACCCCTGTATTCGCGCATCTAATATCATGTACACCGTGCGGATTATAAACGCAAGTCAAAATCTTCAAAAAAAACGCTCCAAAACATATGCCGATAAATCGCCGCAACCCTGAAAACGCAGATGCGGAGGGGTTTCGGCCAGCATTTCCGGCGGCGGCGGCTTTGTTTCGACCAGCACGGCGGTACAACCGTTGAAATGCGCACATTGCATGTCAATATAACTGTCGCCGACAAACCAGATTTCCGGCGCAGGGGCAAGATGCTGCGCACCGCCCAGCGCCATTTCCAGCGCCGCACGTCCGGGCTTGTCCTCGCGGGCATCTCCAGCGCCGATAATGCAGGAAAAGCAATCTTCCAAACCCAACAGTGCCACTTCGCGCCTCAGCGCTTCCCCGCGCTTGTTGCTGAGTACAGCAAGATAAAGCGGTGTTTCGGACAGCGCGCGCAAAGCCTCCGCCGCCCCCGGAAACAATCCGGGACTCTCGCTGCGCAATTCATCAATGAAACCGTAATAAAGATCGGCGGCCTGCTCCGCACGTTCCACCCCGAACACGGCCGGAAACAGATCCCGCGCCGACGGGCCAAGACGGGCAAGCGCTTCTTCCCGTGTCCATTCCGCCTCTCCCAGACTGCGCAGGGTTTTGTTCATAGATTGATAAACGCGCCACCAGTTATCGGTCACGGTGTCGTCCCAGTCAAACACAAGCGCTTTCGGCGGCGGTATTTCCAATGACATGATATGAATGCCCCTTTAAAAATAGCTGCCGTAAAGCGAGGCGGAGAACATGGCCTCCACACGGTTGATCTGTTTATGCGAGGTCAGCAGAATGACGCGGTCATTCGGATGCAGCACTGTTTCGGGATGTGCGATAATAACCTTGTTTTTGCGGATGATCGCGCCGAGAATCGTATCATCCGGCAGTTTCATGCTGCGCAAAGGCTTGTACAGCAGCGCCGTCGAGCTTTCCGGCACTTCGACCTCCATCACTTCGGCAAAACCGTCCCGCAGGCTGACGGCGGATTTGATGTGGCCGTAACGCACATGCCGCAAAATGCTGGAAATTGTGATGGAACGCGGATTGACCACGGCATCGATGCCCAAAGACGAGGCCATCGGCGTATAGGTCGGGTTGGAGAGCAGCGCAATCGTACGCGGATCTCCGTATTCGGACGCCAGCAGCGAGACAAGAATATTGCTTTCATCGTGGTTGGTCACAGAGACAACCGCCTCCGTATAGCCGATATTTGCCTCTTCCAGCAATTCGCGTGTCAGCGCATTACCTTTAAAAACAAGCACGCCCGGCAAAATTTCCGAGGCATAGCGCGCCTTTTCCGGATTTTGCTCGATCATCCGCAGCACCAGAGACGGGTTGCGCGCATGCAGCTCCTGCGCCAGACAAATGCCGATATTGCCGCCGCCGACGATCAGAATACGCCGCGCCTCTTTTTCCTCATGGCCGAAAGCCGCCATCGTGCGCGCCATATGTTCACTTGCGACGACAAAATACACCTCGTCTTTCGGACGGATCTGGTCCATCTGCTCCGGTACGATTTTTTCATTACCGCGGATAATCGCCACAACTTTAAATAAAAGATCGGGGAACAGCGTATAGAGCTGCTTCATCGGCGTGTTGATGACGGGGCAGTCATCGTTGCACAAGACACTGACCAGTTGCAAATGACCCTCAACCAGCGGAATGATATTAAAACTGCCCGGTGCGTTGATCCGCTCCATAATTGCGCGCGCGACGGATTTTTCCGGTGAAATCACCATATCAATCGGCATATGGTCGCGGCTGAACAGGTTGGACCATGTCGGCGAAAGATAGCTTTCCTCGCGGATACGGGCGATTTTCTTTTTGATACCAAAAATCGTATGCGCCACCTGACAGGACACCATATTGATTTCATCGACCGGCGTGGCGGCAATCAGCATATCCGCCTCGCGCGCACCGGCACGCTCCAGCGTATCGGGATGCGAGCCCGACCCGACAATACCGGAAACATCCAGCGTTTCATTCACCAGCGCAACCAGTTCGGGAGAATTGTCGATCAGCGTAACATCGTGTTTTTCTTCCGCCAGATATGCGGCCAGAGTCTGGCCTACCTTTCCTGCGCCGCTGACAATGATTTTCATCTATCGTCCTCCGGCCCGTGTTTCTCCGCCGTTTTGCTGGCTTTCGGGAGGCGTTCGCTGTATATCGTCTTCCTGCTGCGCCTCCACTTCCAGCGCTTTCAGCTTGCGGTGCAGGGCGGAACGCTCCATACCGACAAAACCGGCTGTTTTCGAGATATTCCCGTCAAAACGCTCGATTTGCGCCAGAAGATATTTCCGCTCGAATATCTCGCGCGCCTCGCGCAGCGGCTTGGTCATCAATTCGACCACAGGATCCTGCCCGTCAAAATTACGCGGCATCTGGCGGATTTCCGGCGGCAGCATTTCCGCTGAAACAGTCAATACGCCGTTCTGCCCGGCAGCCTGACCGCTGTACATGATCACCAGCCATTCCATGACATTTTTAAGCTGGCGCACATTTCCCGGCCATGCGTAACCCTGAAGAACAGCCAGAGCATCTTCGCCGAGCTGTAACTTCCCGCACACGCCTTCCGCATTGTTGTCGTCAAAAATCTCACCGGATTGCAGGAAATATTCCGCCAATACGGCAATATCCGCACGGCGCTCGACCAGCGGCGGAATATGCAGCGGTACCACATTCAACCGGTAATATAAATCCTCACGGAACGTCTTGCGGGCGATTTTTTCCTCCAGATTTTGGCCTGTCGCCGCAATAATCCTGACATCCACCGGCAGCATTTGCGTACCGCCGATGCGCATATAACGGCCATCCTGCAGAACACGCACCAGCTTGCCCTGCATATCCTGCGGCATTTCGGCAATTTCATCCAGCAGCAGTGTTCCTCCCGCCGCCTGCTCAATCATACCCGGCTGCGCCTCTTCGGCACTGACGCCTTCCATACCGAACAGCACGGTTTCAAGCGCATCAGGAGAATGCGCCGCACAATTGAGTGACAAAAACGCCCCCTCGCAACGCGGCGAAAGACGGTGCAGCATCCGTGCAATAACATTTTTTCCTGTTCCCTGCGCGCCGGTAATCAATACACGGCTTTCCGTTGCCGCCGCTTTCTGGGCAGCCTGCCGTAGCTGGGATATTTGCGGCGATACCCCGTGCAGATCGGAAGAAGACTGATAGGCTTTTTCGCGCAATGCCCTGTTTTCGCGTTTCAGCCTGCCGACTTCCAGCGCCCGCTCGACGGTCATCAAAATACGGTCGATTTCAAACGGCTTCTCAAGAAAATCATACGCGCCGTGCTTGATCGCGGATACGGCAATTTCAATCGTGCTGTGGCCGCTCATCATCACCACCGGCAAATCGGGGTAAATTTTTGCGAGTTTCTTCAATATCCCGACACCGTCCAGCGCACTGTCCTCCAGCCAGACATCCAGCAATACCAGCGCCGCCTCTTTTTCCTCCAAAGCGGCGAAAACAGCCGTGTCCTTGCCCGCCGTGCGGCAGTGATAGCCTTCATCCTCCAGAACGCCCTGCAAAAGGCTGCGGATATCCGCCTCGTCATCGACGATCAGAATATCATTTCCGGTCAATTGTGATGTTCCGTTTCTGGCCATGTTTACGCTTTTGCCTCCCGATACAATGGTAAACCGATTTCAACTTTCGCGCCACGTTTGTTTTTATCGCGTTCGCCCAGCATGATCGTGCCGTCATGGTCTTCCAGAATTTTCTTGACGATTGCAAGGCCGAGACCGCTGCCTTTTTGCTTGGTCGTCACATAAGGTTCCAGCAATTCCTGCTGTGTTTTTTCCGGAAATCCTGCCCCGTTATCTTCAATAACAACAAAGAGTTTTCCGTCTTTTTTATCCTGCCGCACCTCAAGGAATATCTCGCCGTCACCGTTTTGATGCGCTTCCGTGACCGCATCAACCGCATTCTGGATCAAATTGGTCAGCACCTGATTGATCTGGCCGCGGTCGCAATAAACCGGAATGTTTTTCACACGCGGATATTTGACTTTGAAGCTGATCTTTTCGCGCGCCTGTTGCTGCAAAACAACAGCCTCTTTTGCAATATCCATGAAGTTTTCCACCGCTTTGACGGGTTCGGGCATACGTGCAAATGCCGAAAACGACTTGACCATTCGCCCGATTTCCTTGACCTGCCGCACAATGGTCTCCGTGCATTCTTCAAATATTTCAGGGTCTTTCTTGATTTGCTTTAAGTAACGCCTCCGCAGGCGTTCCGCCGAAAGCTGGATTGGCGTTAGCGGATTTTTAATCTCGTGCGCGATCCGTCGCGCAACATCCGCCCATGCCGCCTTACGCTCTGCCGTCACCAGCGCGGAAATATCATCAAAAGTCACAACACGGTCTCCCCCTTCATCCGAGGGGTCGGTCAGACGAATCAATAATGTGCGCGGAGCGGATTCACGGGTCGGCGGCAAATCAATTTGAAGACTGCCCTTTCCTCCCTCCGCATCCCACAGCAGCGCAGCCTCCGGAAGAATATCCGTGAAGACCTGACCGGCCAACGCTTCACGGTCATAGTCCAGCAATTCCGCAGCGCGGGCATTGGCAAGGGTAATACGCCCCTCACCGTCCAGCCCGACCACGCCGGAGGACGCGCCCGACAATACGGCCTCGGTAAAGCGGCGGCGCTCGTCCAGAATGCGGTTAGTGGAAATCAGCTCGTCATGCTGGCTGCGGATTTGGTGCGTCATGCGGTTAAAAGCGCGCGCCAGCACATCCATTTCGTCCTCGCGCCCCGTCTCGGCAATTTTGACAGAAAGATCGCCCCCGCGGATACGCTCCGCGCCGCGGATCAGCGCCGCAATCGGCTGCGTCATACCTTCCGCCACCGAAAACCCCGCCCAGATCGCCGCCAAAAGCAGCAGAAACGACACCGCCATAAATAAAAGCGTCATCGACATCTGCACCTGCGAGCGCCTGCCGTCCAAAGCCGTATATTCGGCAACAGCGCGTTCCACCGTTTCAAGATGATCCAGCACCTTCCCGTCCACCAGCCGGCCGACAAACAGATAGGTATCGACAAATCCGTTCAGCTTGGCCAGCGCGCGCAGACGGCCCTCATCATCCTGCTTGACCATAACGACTTCGCCCTGCCGCGCCTTCTCAAGATTTTCATCGGAGATAAACAGCGAGGCCGGCAAAAACGAAAGATGCGAACGCCCCAGAATTTCTCCGGTCGATGTAAACACCACAACTTCAGGAAGATTGCGGATATAGGATTGCGTGCGGATCATACTGTCCATTGCCTCGGGACTGTCGTGCAGAATATGGGATTCCCGCGTCATATCATTGGCCATCGCCAGAATATCGGCACGCATGACCTGCTGGTGCTCTTCCAGATAGGCCTGTGCCACATGCAGCGATTCATTGACCGCCGTACGCACACGGTCGTTAAACCATGACTGCACACCGAAATAAAAGAAAATCGCCGAAAAAATCGCCATCAAAATTGCCGGAACAGCCGCCAGCAACCCAAAAATAAAAACAAAACGTGCATGCATCTGGGCTCCGGCCACGCCCTGTTTGCGACGGCTCCAGATCGTCGCCAGCCGCCGCGCGACAATCGCACCGAGCAGAAGAAGCAGAATAATATCAAGGTTGAGCAGCAGATAAACCTTTTCAAAATCGCCGCCATGCTGGGTCAGGGTCACATATGTTGCAATAACCGAGGCCACCGCCGCCACTGCCACCAGAACGGCAAAACGGCGCGAACGGAAAATCCTCCGCACGGGTTCGGCCAGACGCGGTAAAAATTGCTCTTTCATATTGCCCCAAAAATGTCCTAGACTGGTTTGCATGGCAAGGTTTATAACATAAAACAGGCTGCATGATAAGCGGTTATTGCCTGCACGCGCCCCGACCGCAACAGCCCGGAGAAAACGCAATCATGCCGGAAAAAAAGAATATGCAGAAATCACATAAAAAAACCGCCGCACTGATCCTCGCCGGCGGTACCGGAGAGCGTTTCGGAGGCAACCTGCCGAAACAATACCGGATACTGGGCGGGCTTCCCGTGCTGTGCCACAGCATAAGAAAATTCCTTGAAATCAATGAGATTCAAGATGCTTTTGTTATTATACATGAAGATCATGCCGCCCTATACCGGCAGGCGCTGTCCTGCCCTTCACTTCCGGAAGACTGCGCCGCAAAATTGCACCTGCCCGTCATCGGCGGTACAACGCGACAGGAATCCGTCCTGAACGGATTGAAAGCCGCCGCCGCATCCCGGCCGGATTACGTCCTGATTCATGACGCTGCACGCCCTCTGGTCACGCGGGAGATTATCCGCAATGCCTGCAATGCGCTGCAGAACCACTCCGCCGTCCTGCCCGGGATTCCGGTTGCCGACACACTGAAATCCGCCTGTCCGGAAACGGGCACGATCAAAGCAACAATCGACCGCAGCAATGTTTTTCAGGCGCAAACACCGCAAGGATTTGATTTCCGAATACTCTACGATGCCCATCTCTCTTATCGGGAGGCCGGAGCGACCGACGATATCGCCCTGATTGAAAAAGCCGGCATCACCGCCAAAATTATCCCTGGCCACCGCCATAATTTTAAATTGACGGAAACAGAGGATTTTCTGCTGGCCGAAGCGCTGCTCCGCGCCGCCACGGATGAAGAAAGCACAACAGCAGAGCCCACAAAAAAATATGGATGAATTCCCCGATATCAGAACAGGATTCGGCTATGATGTCCACTGCCTAATCTCCGGCAGCGGCATGAAACTCTGCGGCACGGATATCCCTTGCGATTTTGCGTTGTCGGGTCATTCCGATGCGGATGTCGCGCTGCACGCGCTGACCGATGCCGTGCTTGCCGCCATCTGCGCCGGCGATATCGGTACACATTTCCCCCCCACAGACCCGCAATGGAAAGGCGCGGACAGCCGCATTTTTCTTGATCTCGCCCTGCAGTTACTGGCCGAGGCCGGCGGGCAGATCAACCACATTGACGTGACGCTGGTCTGTGAGGTTCCGAAAATTGCACCGCACCGCGATAACATGCGGGAGAGTCTTGCAAAAATTACCGGAATGCCTGAAACTAGGATCAGTGTAAAAGCCACAACCACTGAAAAACTCGGCTTTACCGGACGCAGGGAAGGAATCGCAGCTTACGCCGTCGCGACGGCCGTGATAAGGAACGCCTCATGATACGAAACATCAATTTCAACAAATACTTCATTGAAATGCCGGGAGAATTGACGCTTCGTGACCCGAAAATTCTGCTGGCCACATGGTTTGGCAGCGGGCTTTCCCGAAAAGCGCCGGGCACGATGGGCAGCCTCGCCTCCATTCCCCTCGGTTTTCTGCTGATGTATTTTTTCGGTATCCCCGGTCTTCTTGTCGGTATTTTCTTTTGCATCTGGATCGGTACGGATGCGGCGCATTACTATATGCACCAGACCGGCAAGGATGACCCGCCCGAAATCGTGATTGACGAAACGCTCGGCATGTGGATCGCCGCCATTCCGGCCGGTACGCAATGGCAGGTCTGGGTTGTGGCCTTTCTGCTGTTCCGTTATTTTGACATCAAAAAACCGTGGCCGGCCTCCTATTACGATAAAAAACGCAAAGGTGCATGGGCCGTGATGATGGATGATGTTATTGCGGGACTTTATGCTTTGCTCGGTACCAGCATGGTTGCCCTGCTTTACATGTGATATCGCACAAAATCACACCGAAAAAGAAAGAACATCCGATGTTTCCCGCCCCCGTTCTGAAAAAAGCCGAAAATTTGATTGCCGCCTGCCGTGCAAGCCATGCGCGGCTGATTACTGCAGAATCCTGTACGGGAGGATTAATCGGCGGCGTACTGACAGAAATCTCCGGCTCCTCCGATGTTTATGAACGCGGCCATATCGTCTATTCCAACCACGCCAAATCCGTTTTGCTTGGCGTTCTGCCCGATACCTTGAACACATACGGCGCAGTCAGCGCCGAAACCGCCGCAGCCATGGCGCAGGGAGCTTTGAGACATCATCCGCGTGAAGAAGCCGAAACCTGCCGCTATCTTGCCGTTTCCGTCACCGGTATCGCCGGTCCGGGCGGCGGCAACGCGGAAAAACCCGTCGGTACTGTCTGGTTCGGCTGTGCCGTCATCTCTCCCCACGACCAGACGGTACATACACTCACGGAAAAACATATTTTCCCCGGCGACCGTCACGCCGTTCGTCTGGCGGCTATAGATAAAGCGCTCGATCTGCTCTCTGATAAATTGTTGACATAACGCATTGCCTTGTCTATATTTGTCTGCCTATAGTTTATTTTTTTTGAAAAGGCTCATATGCGATGACGACAAAACCTCTGAAAACCGCCAGTGCTATTGTTGATGCTTTAAAAGATGCGAACAGCTTTGACGAAGCCCGCGCCGCGCTCGCCCATATCGGCGCATTACCGCAAGTTGAAAAACAGTCCTTTGCCGACCGCCTGTATTCGGGCGATTTAGCACGGGAATTTGGCCGTGCCGCAACGCCCGGTGAAAACCGGTTTCGAATCGTATTCATCGAAGCGCTGAATAATGATGTCACAACAGCGGCAAAGCCGCAATTTCGCATCATCGCCAAAGACCCGTCGCCGAAACGTTGATTCTAAACCCGCGCGCGGGAATCTGTTCAACTGACGGGGCGGCACAAAACAAAATTCCAAATTCGGCTCGTACACCCGCGAAAACGCAAATTAAAAAACTCTATTCGGACAACCCTTCAAAATCAAAAGTGATCCCGAACATGGATAATAGGGAAATAGTCACAAATCCCAGAACAAAAATTCCGATAACTGATAATATACCGGCTCCGATGACATGCCCCCAGCTATGCAGTTGACGAGAAGGAGCCGCAGCCACGGCCGCGGTGCCCATTCCGGATTTTGCTGCAATCGTCCCGGCCAAAACAGTTGTGACGATAGTTAATAGAATGGCTACGCCATCATTCTCCAAAAAAGAAAGCATTACAACAAGATAAGCCATTGTATACAGGACACCCAAAGAAAAGAACTGTCGCCCGAAAGCCGGTCGCCCGAAAGCGGCAAAATTCTTTTTCAGGTAATAACTGCCGGCCAACGGCCCGAAAAAAAATGTCCCAACGGCAACCTGCTTCGTTGAAAACATCTGTGACGGAGGCGGCTTACTCTGAGGATTTTTCGTGTCCTCAGGGTCATCATACAGCGCCTGCATTGTCGGGTCGCGGCTGTCGATTCCCATCAGATTACCCGTTCACGTCAAAGGATACGCCCTGCGCCAGCGGCAGATCACTGGAAAAATTCAGCGTATTGGTGCTGCGGCGCATATAGGCTTTCCAGCTGTCGGAGCCGCTTTCGCGACCGCCGCCGGTTTCTTTCTCGCCGCCAAATGCGCCGCCGATCTCCGCACCGCTGGTACCAAGATTGACATTGGCAATGCCGCAATCGCTGCCCCACGGGCCGGTAAACGTCTCGGCTTCGCGCATATCATTTGTAAACAGGCAGGAGGACAACCCCTGCGGCACAGCATTCTGCATGGCAACCGCCTCATCGAATTTTTCATACGGCACGACATAAAGGATCGGCGCGAAAGTTTCACGGTGCATCAACTCCGTCTGTTTATCAAATTCGACAATCGCCGGTGTGACGTAATATGCATCGGGAAAGCGGTCGTCCAGAACGCGCTTGCCGCCAAAGACTTTTCCGCCCGCCTGACGCGCCTTCTCCAGCGCATCCTGCATATTCTCGAACGACTCCTTGTCGATCAGCGGCCCCATCAGGGTTTTCTCCTCCAGCGGGCTGCCGATGCTGACGGTTTCATAGGCTTTTTTCACGCGCTCGACAAAACCGTCAATGACATCTTTATGCGCAATCAGACGGCGCTGCGTCGTACAGCGCTGCCCTGCCGTGCCGACCGCACCGAAAACCGTTGCGGTCAGCGCCAGATCCAGATCCGCACTGGGGGCAAGTATCATTGCGTTATTGCCGCCCAACTCCAGAATGCTGCGCCCGAAACGCGCCGCAACGCGCGGTGCAACCTCCCGCCCCATGCGGGTTGACCCTGTTGCGCTGATCAGCGGCAGACGTGCATCATCCACCAGCGCCTCGCCGATTTCACGTTCTCCGATCACAACAGACAGCAACCCTGCGGGCGCATCGCCGTCATATTGCTTCAGGGCTTTTTCAAACAGCGCCTGACAGGCCAGCGCCGTCAGCGGCGTTTTCTCCGACGGCTTCCAGACCACGGGATCGCCGCAGACAAAAGCCAGCGCCGCATTCCATGCCCAGACGGCAACCGGAAAATTAAAAGCGGTAATCACGCCGATTGCGCCCAGCGGATGCCAGTTTTCCTGCATCTTGTGTCCGGGGCGCTCGGAGGCGATGGTCAGGCCGTAAAGCTGGCGCGACAGGCCGAGCGCAAAATCACAGATATCAATCATTTCCTGCACTTCACCCTGACCTTCGGAAAGGATTTTCCCGCATTCCAGAGAGACAAGCCGGCCGAGCGGTTCTTTATAGGCGCGCAGCACATCGCCGAACAGGCGGATCAACTCGCCGCGTTTCGGTGCGGGAATACGCCGCCACGCCAGAAACGCCTCATGTGCCGCTGCGATTTTCGCCTCGGCGCTTTCGCGCGTATCTTCAACGACAGCAGCAATTTCGCTACCGTCCACAGGCGTAAACACTTTCAGACTGCCGCCCTGATACAAGGCCGGATCGACACCGAAACGTTCCATCAATTCCGCAGTTTGTTTTTGCATGTCGCGTCCCTCGTTTCTGCCGATTGTTGCTGCCTGTGCCATGATAACCGTCCTTTCTTTCAAAATGAATTTTCTTCAGGCCGCCCAGTCGAGGATAACTTTCCCCGATTTGCCGCTGCCCATCACATCAAAACCTTTTTCAAAATCATTTGCACTGAAATGATGCGTAATAATCGGCGAAAGATCAAGTCCGCTTTGCAGCATCGTTGTCATCTTGTACCATGTCTCGTACATTTCCCGCCCGTAAATTCCTTTGATAAACAATCCCTTGAACACGATTTTTGTCCAGTCCACCACTGTGTCTTTCGGCGGAATGCCCAGCACGGCAATGTTCCCGCCGTGGTTCATCGCCTCGATCATCTGGTTAAACGCCGCCGCATTGCCCGACATTTCCAGCCCGACATCGAAACCTTCGGTCATGCCGAGTTTTTGCATGACATCGTTCAAATCCTCCTCCGCAACATTGACGGCACGCGATACGTTCATTTTGCGCGCCAGTTCCAGACGGTAGGGGTTGACATCAGTAATCACCACATGCCGCGCGCCGGCATGGCGCGCAATCGCCGCTGCCATCACGCCGATCGGCCCCGCGCCGGTAATCAGCACATCCTCGCCGACCAGATCGAAAGACAGTGCCGTATGCACGGCATTGCCGAGCGGGTCGAAAATCGCCGCGAGATCGTCGGAAATATTGTCCGGCACCGGAAATACGTTTTCCGCCGGAATGACCAGATATTCGGCAAAAGCGCCGGGGCGGTTGACACCGACACCTTTTGTGTTGCGGCAAAGATGCCGTTTTCCGGCACGGCAGTTGCGGCAGCGCCCGCAGACAAGATGCCCCTCACCCGAAACGCGCATCCCTTTTTTCAGACCCTGAACGCCCGCACCGAAACCCGCGACTTCGCCGACATATTCATGGCCGATTGTCATCGGCACCGGAATCGTCGCCGCCGCCCAGTCATCCCACTGCCAGATATGGATATCCGTGCCGCAAATCGCCGTTTTGCGGATTTTAATCAGTACATCGTTAATGCCGACCTCCGGCTCCGCCGTATCTTCGGCCAGCCACAGCCCCG
>SKHU01000164.1 GCA_007116755.1 Alphaproteobacteria bacterium | reverse complement strand
TTGGTAAAACGGCGGCCGCGGAAATTCGGCATCGGATTGCTTTTGCACCAGATAACGTCATTCAAAATCCAGTAGCCGAGATCCTGCAAAATCGCGCCGACACGGTAAATATTGTGATAGCTGCCGATGACCCAGAGCGCACCGTCATCTTTCAGCGCACGCCGCGCGGCGGCAAGCCATTTCTCCGTAAAATCATCATAGGTTTTCAGGCTTTCGAACTGGTCCCATGCTTCCGTCACGCCGTCAACATGGCTGTTATCGGGGCGGTGCAAATCACCCGAAAGCTGCAGATTATAGGGCGGGTCGGCAAAAATCATATCAATACTGCCGGCAGGAAGCCCCTGCATAATCTCGATACAGTCACCTTTGTGAATCGCATTTGATTCCAGTGATATATTATTTTTTTCTGTCATATCGGCTTATCTCCATCCTCTTATCTTATGATGATGGAAAGCGCCGAATCCGTCAATAGTTTCTTTTTATTTTAAATCAATGACTTATATTTTTTTCTTTAAGTTTAATTTTAGATACAGGCGCGAAAGACAGCCGATGGTGTTCCGTGATGCCGTAACGGTTCAGTGCGTTGAGATGGGCGGCGGTGCCGTATCCGGCATTGCTGCACCAGCCGTAATGCGGGTGTTGTTCGGCCAGTTCGGCCATCAACCTGTCGCGGTATTGCTTGGCGATGATGGAGGCGGCGGCAATGGACAGCGAAACGCTGTCGCCGCGGATGACCGTTTGGGCAGGGCAGGGCAGTTGCGGCGCTTTGTTGCCGTCGATCAGCGCATAATCCGCAGGGCGGGGCAACGCCGCGAATGCGCGCTGCATGGCTTTCAGTGTTGCTTGCAAAATGTTCAGCCTGTCGATTTCCTCCACATTGGCGATGCCGATGCCGAGGGTCGCGTAATGACGGAGATGTTCCGCGACTTTTTCGCGTTTGGCGGCGGAGAGTTTTTTGCTGTCGCGGATTGTTCCGTCCAGCGATTCAGGCAAATTCCGCGGCAGGATTACAGCCGCAGCCACGACCGGCCCGGCCAGCGGGCCGCGACCGACCTCATCAATGCCGCAAATTGAGGCATCTTCCGGCAGGCTGTTTTCAATGGAAAAATCAGGCGGCGGCATCTTTCTTTTCACTTTTTTTGCCGTCGTTTTTGGCTGGCTTTTTATCTTTGGCCGTTTTTTCTGAGGCGTGAACAGCCGTGAAGCTCATGCGTGTACGGAAGCGGAACTTGAACCTCTCAACTTCAAGTCCATGCCGTTCCAGAAGTATTTTTATGCCTTTACGTGAAAAGTAATGCAGTGTTACAGGTGGCTTCACATCCTTCCACCGTATAAAATTCGATGGAACCATAAAATGATTGCCGTCGAGAATGTCTAAATAAATTACACCGCCCGGTGCCAGAATTTTTTTCAACGCGGCGGCAAAAGCGTTTGGGTCAAGGGCGCATTCAAAAATCTGTGACTCCGCAATGTAAACGATATCAGCCTGTTTTCCTCCGGCAGCGTAGTCTTCCACGGAAATGCGGCGGAAATACTCTTTCCCCAAATTCTTTTTTGCAAGCTTGATGGGTTTTTCTTCCACGTCAATGCCGTATGCCTCCAGTTCCGCGGAATGGGCGGCAATGACGGAATATCCGTAGCCACAGCCTACGGAAAGAAACCTCTTGCCTTTGGTCTTTTCCTGCAGTTTTTGGATGGTTTTCAAATGACGCGTTGCAGCCTTTTCTACCTCTTCGGATTTTGGGGACGGTTTTTTGAATTTCTCAAAATATTTTTCCATGAACTCTACAGTCGGATATGGATCTGCAACAGCTGTTGTGCATTGCAGACAACTGACAAGTGAAAAGCCGTTTTTTTCGCCCAGGTAATAAAACTGCTCGAAAGGGGTCAGGCAGGCGTGACAAAAGGACAGCGGAACGTCTTCCTCATCAATGTCCTCATCCGTTTCGTCTTCACGGTCATCATCCTGCAATGCAGGGTCTTCTGCCGATGCGGTTTTCTCATCTGTTTCGTTTTCTTCTGCCATGGGGTGCCTGCGCTGATGGTTTATATCCTGTCTTCAGAAGTTTAAGTCTAAGGCGATCTTTCATCAATTTCAAGCATAAGAACGGCAACAGGGCGGCTCCTTGAAAAAAGAAGCCGCCCTGCATAATTTAAAGTAATCGGTTATTTCTTGCGTATAGAGTTTGCGGGCGGTGTTTTGCGCTTTCCTTCCGCTGTTTCTGCACTGTTATCGTTTCCGGCCTCTTTTGGCGCGGCCGTGCCGGCAGCAGGCTGCTGCTTTTTGCGTTGATGTGCGCCGAAAGAATAATCATTGAAAACGTGGCGGATGTCTTTGTTCCATTCCGTCTCAAATTTTTTCTTCATCTCGTCCGACTGCGTAATGCCGGAATTGACAATACCGTGCAACGGCTTCAGGTAAACGCCTTCGTGCAGGCCGTCTTCATTTTGAACGTTGCGGTTGCGCAAGCCCAGCTCGGACAGAGCCAGAACGTTTTTGGCGATATCCTGAACCGTTCCGCCCATGAATTTTGTCTGCAGACCGTCTTTGGGAACCTGCGTACGCAGATATTCGCGGTCTTCGTCTGTCCAGTCCTTGATCATTTCATAGGCTTTGTCCAGCGCCTCATCGTCATAAAGCAGGCCGACCCAAAAAGCGGGCAGGGCGTTGATCATCTCTTCCGACGAGCCGACATCGCAGCCGCGCATTTCCAGCCACTGGCGCATACGGACTTCCGGCCAGATCGTGTTGATATGGTTGAACCAGTCGTCCAAAGTCATGTCGTGCTGCTTTTCCAGCCCCGGAATCGGGCCTTGCACACAATCCATGAAGGAAACCGGTTTTTGCATCCACAGGAATTTGTCATCATGATAGATGCCGACAACGGGCATTTCCTTCAAGACGAAATCCGTATAGCGCTCAAAACCGAAATCTTCTTCAAAGGCAATCGGCATCATAAAGCCATAGCGCCCACCGGCCGCGTTATGCGTAATTTTGCTGCGCTCGCTGACACCGTCGGCCAGTTTGCTGTCTTCAAAGGGGGAGTTGGCAAAAATCGCGGCGGCAATCGGTTGCAGAGCCAGGCTGACGCGCAGTTTTTTGACCATATCCTCTTCACTGGTATAACCCAGATTGACCTGCGTCGAGCTGGAGGCAACCATCAGTTTGCGCGCCGTGTCGAAATCATTTGTTTTGAAGAAATTATAGAATGTTTCATGGCGTGACAGCGGCATTAGCGGCGCGTTGTCCAGCGTCATGGTCGGGTGATAGCCCAGCCCCAGAACATCCATGCCGTTTTTCTCGCAGGCTTCCAGCAATTCGACAAAATGGCTGCGTGTTTCTTCCGCAACATCGTGCAGATTTTTCAGCGGTGCGCCGGAAAGCTCGATCTGCCCACCCGGTTCCAGCGTCACGCTGGCACCGTTTTTCTCCAGACGAATCAGATTGCCGTCCTCATAAAACGGCTCCCATTCTTTGTTATCGCGCAGGTATGCAAGAATATCTTTGATGCCCGCGCGACCGTCTTTGCCCTCATAAGGGACGACGGCGTAATCTTCTTTGTAAAAAATGATTTTTTCGTGTTCTGCGCCGATCACCAGATCTTCATTCGGTGTACAGCCTTCTTTGAACCAGTCAACCAAAACCTGTCGGCTTTGCAGTTTTTCCTTGTGTTTATGTGACGGTTTTGCCATTTTCTTCCCCATTACCCAATAAAACGATTTAAATATCCTCTGGCCGAAAAATGCGGCCGCACATATATATATTGCGCATAATTATTTTACATGTCAATACGGCTTTTCGTAAAATCCGATTTTTTTTAATATATCGGTCTTACGGGCGCAGAAGATCGTTGATGGATGTTTTTGATCTGGTTTTTTCATCCACGCGTTTGACGATTACGGCGCAGTACAGGCTTGGACCCGGCCTGCCGTCGGGCAGATCCTTGCCGGGCAGGGATCCGGGGACGACGACGGAATAGGGCGGAACGCGGCCTGTGAAAATCTCGCCGGTATTGCGGTCGATGATTTTTGTCGATGCGCCGATAAACACCCCCATTGATAAAACGCTGCCTTCGCCGACAATGACACCTTCGGCGACTTCCGAGCGTGCGCCGATAAAACAATTGTCTTCAATAATAACCGGTGCGGCCTGCAGGGGTTCAAGGACACCGCCGATTCCCGTGCCTCCGGAAATATGGCAGTTCTTGCCGATCTGGGCGCAGGTGCCGATGGTTGCCCATGTATCGACCATTGTGCCTTCATCGACATAAGCGCCAAGATTGACAAAAGACGGCATCAGAACGACATTGCGCGCAATATAGGCGGAATGGCGCACGACGCAGTTCGGAACGGCACGAATGCCGGATTCAAAAAACATTTCCTCGTCCCAGTCCGTGAATTTGGACGGCACTTTATCGTACCATGTGCCGCCGCCCGGGCCGCCTTCGATCGGTATATTGTCGTTCAGGCGGAAAGACAGCAAAACGGCTTTTTTCAGCCATTCATGCACGCGCCAGCCGTGTTCGGCCGTCTCGTCGCGCGTGGCAATGCGCAGATCGCCGCTGTCCAGCCGGCCGAGCGTTTCAATAACGGCCTCATCAATGTCGGGATGTGTCTCGGGAGAAACTTCGCCGCGAATTTCCCACCCTTTTTCAATCAGTTCCTGAAGATTGCCCGTATTTTGTTGTGCTGCTTGCATATCTTTGTCCGTTGTTAACCTGTTTTTACTTTTCCTGTTTTATGCTATAACAGACACCGATGCCAGAAAAAAAGGAAGAAAACGTGCAGAATATCGCCATTATCAACGGCCCGAATCTGAATATGCTGGGACGGCGCCAGCCGGACATCTACGGCACGCAGACGCTGGCCGATATTGAAACCCTGTGCCGGAGAGAGGCGGAGACACTGGGGGTTGCCGTTGATTTTTTTCAAGCCAACGGGGAGGGG
>SKHU01000073.1 GCA_007116755.1 Alphaproteobacteria bacterium | reverse complement strand
GCAAGAAAACTTATTGTTTCCAGGCTGATGCGGGCGACTCTGCTATTTCCATATTGACACCGCGCCGCCGGTGCATGTATAATGGAGATGTTAAAAAGTCGTCAGTCAATACGGCAAACAGGGTGGAGTGCGGCATGAAAAAAGAAGAACAATTCGCCGGAATCAGCGGTATACAGCCGCAAAAGCTGCAAACGGAATTCGACCGGACGTCCGCAACAAAAGATTTTGACAGCAAAAGCGATAATGACAGCGATAGCGGCATGGAGCCGCGCTATCCCAACATATGCCTGCCCAGCGCATCTCTGCTCAGCCGCCTGTCTTACAGGCATGCTCTTCTCTTGCTGACTGTAACAATTATCGGAGGCAATATTGAAGATCATTACCATCACAAAGACCGGAAAGCCTATCCGCCCAGCGCCGATCTGCAGCAAGTCACAGAACAGTCTTTATTTAAGCATTCACACATTCTGCAACGCTATCAACAAGGGGATGAATTTCTTGAACGGCTGGAAATGCCGGAATTTTCAAGCCGGTACGGAATTGGAGCAACCTATGTTTATCCAAATGAATTGAGAAAATTCTGCCGCGATGTCGAGCGCGAAATCAAAAGAAAATATATCGGCAAATCAAAAATCGTCGATTTTGAGTGCAATCTGGACAAACTTGTGATGACGACGGACGACGGCACGGTTGTCACCGCCATACCGCGTGTCGGCGTTTCTGTGACCGGCCCGGGGGCGTCCTACAACACCAGCCTGACGGAAGTCGTCAACGAAGCCGTAAGGCGGCATTCGGAAGCAGATGATTACTATGTCGAAACCGGATTTTCCATGCAGTTCTTTTTCAACGGCGCACAAAAAGACGAAATGTGCCGGAAAATCGTCGATGATGTTAATGCGCGTTTTGCCGAAAGAATTACCGACTACCACTGTGCAACGGACAGAATCGAGTTTACCTCGGCCAGCGGTGAAACCGTAACGGCTACACCGAACCGCGGGATCGAGGTCAAAACCAACCGTCCGCCGCCGCGCCGCCCCGGATCATAAGCCCCGCGACAAATACGCGATCAATGTACGATCGATGCACGATCAATAACGGTAATGTTCCGGCTTGAACGGTCCTTCCGCATCCATGCCGAGATATTCGGCCTGTTCCGGTGTCAGCTTTGTCAGATGTACGCCGATTTTTTCCAGATGCAGCGCTGCGACTTTTTCATCCAGATGTTTGGGCAGAACATAAACCCTGTTTTCGTAAGAATCGCTGTTTTCCCAAAGCTCGATCTGTGCCAGCACCTGATTGGTGAAAGACGCGCTCATGACAAAGCTCGGATGCCCTGTTGCACAGCCGAGATTAACCAGACGCCCTTCCGCCAGCACGATCAGACGCTTGCCGTCGGGGAAGACAACCTCGTCCACCTGCTCCTTGACGTTTTCCCATTTATGGTTGCGCAGCGCCTCGATCTGGATTTCGCTGTCGAAATGGCCGATATTGCAAACGATGGCGCGGTCTTTCATCTCGCGCATATGATCGATTGTGATCACGTCGATATTGCCTGTCGCCGTCACGAAAATATCACCGATCGGCGCGGCCTCTTCCATCGTCACGACTTCATAGCCTTCCATCGCCGCCTGCAAAGCGCAGATCGGATCGATTTCCGTGACCAGAACGCGTGCGCCCTGATTGCGCAGCGAAGCCGCCGACCCTTTGCCGACATCGCCATAGCCGCAGACAACCGCAACTTTTCCGGCAATCATCACATCGGTGGCGCGTTTGATGCCGTCCACAAGGCTTTCGCGGCAGCCGTACAGATTATCGAATTTCGATTTTGTAACGCTGTCATTGACATTGATCGCCGGCACTTTCAGCGTGCCTTTTTTGGCCATTTCATAAAGGCGGTGCACGCCTGTTGTCGTTTCCTCCGACAGACCTTTTACCTCTTTTAAGAGTTCGGGATATTTCTCGTGCATGACAACCGTCAGATCGCCGCCGTCGTCCAGAATCAGATTCGGTGTCCACGGCTTGCCGTCTGCACCCGCAGGGCCGATAATCGTCTGTTCAATACACCACCAGAATTCCTCTTCGCTCATGCCTTTCCATGCAAAAACGGGAACGCCTGTTGCGGCAATCGCCGCCGCCGCATGATCCTGCGTCGAGAAAATATTACAGGACGACCAGCGCACCTCCGCGCCCAGCGCCGTCAGCGTTTCGATCAGCACTGCCGTCTGGATCGTCATATGCAGACAACCCGCAATGCGCGCACCTTTCAAAGGCTGTTTTGCGCCGTATTCCTCGCGCAGCGCCATCAGGCCCGGCATTTCGGTTTCGGCGATTGCGATTTCCTTGCGTCCCCAATCGGCAAGATCGATATTTTTGACTTTGTAATCCCCTTCGATCGGCGCTACGGTTTCGGCCATGGTCATATCATACTCCTCATGTTTTCAGTGATCGTTTTTACTCTGTGATTCTTATAGTCTGTAATTCAGTGTTTGGGCTGCGGCGGTTTTTTTGGCGTTTCACGGCGCGAACGTACCGCACCGCCGATTCCGCCGACCAGCAGCAAAGCCGCGCCGGATAGAAACAGTGAATTGCCGATGATAATTTTCTCTCCGGCCTTGTCCTGCGCGTGGGAAAACTCCGCCGCTTTCCTGAATTCCTCGATTGTGCATTCGCCGCCCTGCTGCACGCATTTTTCCACGGCCTGCCGCCCGTCGCGGTCATTGAGATTGCCGCTCAGGCTTTGATACGCCCCTGTACCGGTATAAACGCCGCCGCCAAGCATTGCGGCAATTGCAAACGCACCAACCAGCCTGTTTTTCCTGCTCATAATATCTTTTCCCTGACTTTTCCGTTTGGCCTCTGTCTGACCTATGGCCGCACTTCTACGCCTTTTCCGCCCTGTTGTCAATAATCGCGCACAGCTCTTGAGATCGATTCAAGCATAAAAAAACGGGCGGTGAAGTTCCGCCCGTTTTCTCTTGAATTCTAAAAAGGCTGCTGATTTAAGCAACTTCTTTCAGGTTACAAGCAGCTTGCTTGCCCCGTTCTTCTTTGACTTCATATTCGATCTTTTGGCCTTCGTTCAAGCCGCGCAGACCTGCCTGTTCAACAGCACTGATGTGAACAAACACGTCACTGCCGCCGTCTGACGGTTCGATGAAACCAAAACCCTTTGTCGGGTTAAACCATTTTACTGTACCGGTTGCCATGAGATCTCTCCTTATTGCAAATATCGGTATTGATTCAGCCGCAACCTCGCGACCGATTTTCTCATCTGATAAAGGCTTACGCCGTTTACCCTTAGTCAGCCGAACTATTTGATAGAAGGAACTCAAGGGATATCGTATAGCTTTATAATCAAACGCATGTTCAATAAACATATTTTCACCCTCAAAGTCAACAAAAAACGCCGCTGCGGGAAAAAATAATGCGGGATTGGCGCGGGTGAGCCTAGGCACTTGTCTTGTGCGGACAAAAATGGCAAAGTGTTGACAATCTTTAAAGGAAGTCTTCGATATCTCAAGGAGGATGAAGAGAATGACAGCAACGGGACGCGACAGCCTGAAAACACGCAAAACACTCGAAGCCGGCGGAAAGGAATATGATTATTTCAGCCTGCCCGCCGCGGCGGAGAAAATCGGCGATATCTCGCGCCTGCCCTTCTCCCTGAAAGTGCTGCTGGAAAATCTTTTGCGTTTTGAAGACGGGCGCAGCGTCAGCACCGAGGATGTGCAGGCTGTGGCCGACTGGCTGAAAGAGAAAAAAAATCCGCGCGAGATTGCCTGTCGTCCCGCACGCGTGTTGATGCAGGATTTCACAGGCGTTCCCGCCGTTGTCGATCTGGCCGCCATGCGCGATGCGATGGTCAAGCTGGGCGGCGATCCTGAAAAAATCAATCCGAAAAGCAGCGTCGATCTGGTCATTGACCATTCGGTGATGGTGGACAGTTTCGGCGGTCCGAATTCTTTTCTTGCCAATGTAAAACGCGAATTTGAACGCAATGGCGAGCGGTATGAATTCCTGCGCTGGGGAGCAAAAGCTTTCCGCAATTTCCGCGTCGTCCCGCCCGGAACAGGCATCTGCCATCAGGTCAATCTGGAATATCTGGCCAAAACCGTCTGGCACAGCGCCGATGAAAACCGCACAGGGCGCGAGGTCGCCTATCCCGATACGCTGGTCGGCACGGACAGCCATACGACGATGGTCAACGGTCTGGCCGTGCTGGGCTGGGGTGTCGGCGGTATCGAGGCCGAGGCCGCCATGCTCGGCCAGCCCGTTTCGATGCTGATTCCCGAAGTCGTCGGTTTCAAGCTGACGGGCAGCCTGAAAGAAGGCACGACCGCAACCGATCTTGTTTTGACCGTCACACAGATGCTGCGTGCAAAAGGTGTCGTCGGGAAATTCGTTGAATTTTACGGCGACGGCCTTGATCATCTCAGCCTTGCCGACCGCGCGACCATCAGCAATATGGCACCCGAATACGGCGCAACCTGCGGATTTTTCCCGATTGATAAAGAAACCCTGCGCTATCTGCGCTTTACCGGACGCGAGGAAGCGGTTGAACTGGTCGAAACCTACGCAAAAGAACAGGGGATGTGGCGGGATGCCGATACGCCCGAACCCGCTTTCACCGTGACGCTGGAGCTTGATATTTCCACCGTCGAACCGTCGATTGCCGGCCCGAAACGCCCGCAAGACCGTATTCTGCTGAGCGAAGCGGCCGCATCCTTCAAGACGTTCCTTGCCTCCGAACTCGGTAACGCCCCGACGGGAGCAGAGGCGGCATTCGTTTCCGAAGGCGGCCCCGCAGACGGCACAGAGACCGGAAGCGGCGGTTTCGCCGTCAAGGGCGAAGATTACAAAATTGATCACGGCCATGTCACGATTGCCGCAATTACCAGCTGCACCAACACCTCCAACCCCAGCGTCATGCTGGCGGCAGGGCTTGTTGCGCGCAACGCTTTGGAAAAAGGTCTGCAGGTCAAGCCGTGGGTCAAAACCTCGCTTGCCCCCGGATCACAGGTCGTCAGCGACTATCTTGAAAGAGCCGGATTGCAGGATGATCTCGACGGGCTCGGCTTCAACCTTGTCGGTTACGGCTGCACAACCTGCATCGGCAATTCCGGCCCACTTGCCGCGCCGATTGAAGAGACGATACAGGCGCATGACCTGACCGTCGCCGGCGTTCTGTCGGGCAACAGGAATTTTGAAGGTCGTATTCACCCGTTTGTGAAAGCCAATTATCTTGCCTCGCCGCCGCTGGTTGTCGCCTATGCGATTGCCGGATCGATGAATATCGATCTTTATAAAGACCCGGTCGGGCAGGACAAAGACGGCAACGACGTATATCTGAAAGATATCTGGCCGTCGAATGCGGAATTGCAAAAAGTTCTGGAAGCCTCCATCACGCCGGAAATGTTCAAGCAGCGCTACGGCAACGTGTTCGAAGGGCCGGAAGAATGGCAGCAAGTCAAATCCTCCGGCGGCAAAACCTATGAATGGAACGCCGCCTCCACCTATGTGCAGAATCCGCCGTTTTTTGAAGGGATCACGATGGATCCCGGCAAAGTTGAAGATATTGAAGATGCGTATATGCTGGCGATGCTGGGCGATTCCGTCACCACGGATCACATCTCGCCTGCCGGCTCCATCAAACAGGGCAGCCCTGCCGGAAATTATCTGGAAGAACGGCAGGTGCCGCCGCGCGACTTCAACTCCTTCGGTTCACGCCGCGGCAATCACGAGGTGATGATGCGCGGCACATTCGCCAATGTCCGCATCCGCAACGAACTCGTCCCCGGAACGGAGGGCGGCTTCACGAAACATGTGCCCAGCGGCGAGGAAATGTCGATCTATGACGCGGCGATGAAATATGTTGCGGACGGCGTTCCGCTGGTCGTCATTGCCGGCAAGGAATACGGCACGGGATCCAGCCGCGACTGGGCAGCGAAAGGGACGCGGCTTCTTGGTGTCAAGGCCGTGATCGCCGAAAGCTTCGAGCGCATCCACCGCTCCAACCTTGTCGGTATGGGGGTTTTGCCGCTGCAATTCAAAGACGGCACAAGCCGCGAAACGCTGAAACTGACAGGGGAAGAGCGTTTTGATATCGGCGGACTTGACAAATTGCGCCCGCAATCGGAACTGACTCTGACCATCCGCCGCAGAAACGGGACAACGGAGGATATTTCCGTGCTATGCCGTATTGATACCGAGGACGAGCTGGAGTATTATCGTCACGGAGGCATCCTGCATTGCGTTCTGCGCAGCATGGCCGAAGAGGAAAAAGCCGCAGCCTAAAACACTGCCTTGTAAACCGTGTTTTAATAACAATATGAAATAATGAAAGACATGAGAAAGTTTTTAACAACTCTTTTGATATGCGGCACTTTCCTGCTGACGGCCGGCGTTTCCGCGCCCGGATCGGCACCGCCCCCGCCATCGGAAGAAGGCAGCGACATTCAATGGGGCGATCAGCCATCCGGTACATTACCCGACTTTCTGCAATACGGGCGGGACAGGAATGTCGACACGGATCTGTCCATTCCGCACAGAACAAAGCTGGAAATTCAGCTTTGGGCAGCGGAAACCGCCGCGAATATTCTATCATTCGGGGCAAACAACCTCCATGAGCATATGGAAGACATCAAACACTATTTTGTTCAAAGCGGCTGGGATGAATTTAACGCCTTTGCCAACGGCACACGGTTGATTGACCGCGTGATCGAACAGCGTTACCAGTTGATTTCAGTCGTCAGCGGACAATCTTACGTTCTGCCGCGCGACGGACCTGTCGGCGGTGTCTATCGCTGGGAAGTCGAAATCCCTATTCTGCTCAGCTTCTATCCTACGGATGCTTACGGGCGACCTTCCGGTGACACTCCGGCCGCCACGACAACCCTGTCTCTTATTCTGGCCATTTCGCGCACACCGACCAGAAGTCAGGATGCAGGTAGCAACGATTTTCATGCCGCAATCTCCGGATGGCGGACACAGACACCCGCGCGTGGCAGCGGCCGCCGCGGCAGACCTTGACAGTTTCAGGATTAAAATTTAAAAAACAGTTATCTCTTGGAAAAAGGCAGGATATAACGCGCAAGACAACAGAGGAAAGCTGAAAAATGGCAAATAAAGGCGATAAAAAAAATCCGTGGGGCTCTGGCGGCGGCAAAAAATCCGGCGGTAGCAGCGGTGGAAGTGGCGGCGGCAACGGCGGCTGGAACGGCGGCGATGACCGGTCGGGCGCAGGACGCAGTCAAAACCGCCCCTATTCCGGAGGCGGCGGGAATATGGATGACATGTTCCGGCAGGTTCAAGAAAGATTTAACGGCTTTATCCCCGGACAGCACAAGCCCGGCATTGCCGTTCTGCTGATTGCTCTTGTCTGCATCTGGCTGCTGACCGGTTTTTATCGCGTTCTGCCGGAAGAACATGCCGTTATCCTCCGTTTTGGTGAATGGACGCGCACACAGGCCCATTCGGGTCTGGGTTATCACATGCCCTGGCCGATTGAAACGGTCAATAAGGTCAATGTGACTTTTGAAAGACGAATCGAGATCGGCTTTCGCGGCGGCTCTGTGCCGGTACGCGGAACGCGTGACAGCGGCGGCGCAGGCGTGAGTGTTCCCAGTGAAAGTCTGATGGTCACGGGGGACGAGAATATCATCGACATCAATTTTGTCGTGTTGTGGCGCATTGCCGATGCCGGAAAATATCTGTTTGAAATCCGTAATCCCGAAGACACGATCAAAAAAGTTGCGGAAAGCGCGATGCGTGAGGTCGTCGGTCGCACCCAGATCCAGCGCGCGCTGGCCGAAGCACGTGGCGAGATTGAAGCCTTCACCCGCGAATTGATGCAGGAAATGATGGATGATTACGAATCAGGCGTCATGATCAACGAAGTCCAGCTTCAGGCGGTCAACCCGCCCGAACAGGTCGTTGACGCGTTTGATGATGTTCTGCGCGCACGCGCCGATAAGGATCGTCTGCGCAACGAGGCGGAAGCCTACCGCAACCGCATCCTCCCCGAGGCACGCGGTGAAGCGGAACGCATCCTCCAGCAGGCCGAAGCCTATAAAGCCGAAGTCGTCAATAACGCGACGGGTGATGCCGAACGTTTTCTCAATATTTACAAAGCCTATGCCGAAGCCAAGGATGTCACGGCAAAGCGTATGTATCTTGAAACCATGCAGGAGATCATGCAGCGCAGCAAAAAGTTTATCATCGGGGGCGAAGGCACCGGTGTTCTCCCTTACCTGCCGCTGGATGCTCTGAAAGAGCGTCCGCCGGGACGCTAAACCGGGTTTTCTTATAAAAGAGGCAGAAACAAAACGTGTCCAAAAAGAAAAACGGCTCCGCGCCGCCCTCCGAAAAACTGAAAGACAGCGTTGTCAACGCTCTTGATCAGGACAAGGCCGAGGAAATCGTAACGATTGATCTGGCCGGAAAAACATCTATCGCCGATTATATGGTGATCGCTTCCGGTCGCTCGGCGCGCCAGATTACGGCTCTTGCGGAAAAAATTTCGGAGCATCTCAAAGAGCACGGCATCAAGCCGCGCATTGAGGGGCGTCAGAGCGGCGACTGGATTTTGGTGGATGGCGGCGACATCATCATTCACCTGTTCCGGCCCGAAGTGCGCAAATTTTATTCGATTGAAGATATCTGGAACGTGACCTACCCGTCCGACAAGCTGCAAACCCCATGAAAATTGATATTCTGGCCGCAGGGAAATGCCGCGACCGCCCGATCCGTGATCTGATTGACGAGTACCAAAAGCGTTTTCAGTGGCAGATTGCCCTGCGTGAAATCGATGCGGGAAAACAGGCTGATGCCGCAAAAACCGAAAAGCTGATGATAGAAGCCCTGCCGCAGGATATGCAGATCATGATCGCCCTTGACGAACGCGGAAAATCCCTCGGCAGCACGGAATTCGCAGATAAAATTTCCGGCTGGCGCGACAGCGGCCGCAGCCGGATTGTCTTCTGCATCGGCGGAGCTGACGGTTTTTCCGATGATTTTAGAAAAAAAGCGGATTTTTTGCTGTCCTTCGGAAAACAGACTTGGCCGCATATGCTTGTTCGGGTTATGATATTGGAACAGCTGTACCGCGCCCAGCAAATTCTGGCCGGACACCCCTATCACCGCGGATAACGATGATGTCCGCAACATCTTGACATGTAACTGCGGTTTCTAAATTGAAAAAAAAGAGAAAAAACACCTTCCTCTCCGTTTTTCTTCCCGTGTTTTTCGGGACGGTTTTTATACTGTTCCCGCACTCAGCGTCTTCCGCCGCCGCAGATAATATTGCCGCGCTGGAAAGAAAAATTGAACAGATGCGCACGGCCGTCAAGGAAACAGAAGAAGAAATCGCCGCGTTAAATCGCCGCCGCGCCGCATTACAGCGTAATTCTTCTCCTCCGCAGGGCAATGAAGCGGCGATCGCACAGCGGCACGGCGAGATGGCCGGACAGATTGAAAACTTCACAGAACATCTCGCAAAACTTCAGAAACAGGCCGATCAGGCGTTTCTTTCCGTTTACGATACCCCTCTTGCCCCCGTTTACGATGCTCCGGCCTTGCTCGCCGACCCGCGGGACGTATTAAGCGAATTGCGGAACAAGTGGCTGGCCGAAAGCGCGATGGACGATACCCTGTCACACCGTGCAGCCTATCGCAACAAATTGTCACAAGCCGAAAACGAAAAACGTGCTTTGGAATCCCAACAGCAGGAAAACCGCCAGCGCTTAAAACTCAGACAGGAGCAAATTGACAATATCCTGCATCAGATCGACGCAACGCAAAAAATTCTTGCAGCACAAAAGGGAAAGCTGGCGCAGCACAAATCCGCCCTGCAAAAAGAAAAGAGCCGTATTTTTGCCCACCGCCCGCAACCCAGACCCGCTATACCGGCAATTGAAACCGCAGCTGTGCCGGATCAAAGCCCGCAAACGAATGTAAATGCCGCACAGGAACGTTTGGCTGCGGCTGCCGTTCAGGCCGCCGCCCTCCCCGCCCGGACACATACCGCACACAAATACCCCGTGAACGGACGCGTTGTCTTGCATTTCGGGCAGAAAGATGCGCTCGGCACGGAAAGCCGCGGCCTTGTGCTGGCGGGAACAAAAGGCGACAAGGTGACTTTGCCGCATCGCGGCACGGTCAAATTTTCCGGCCCGTTCAGAAACTTTAATCACCTCTTGATTGTTGAACATGAGGGCGGCTATCATAGCCTTATCGCAGGGCTGGAACAGGCAGAAACGCGGATCGGAAAAAAACTTCCCGCAGGTGCGGTAATCGGACATCTGGCACAGGAGCAGGCTTATTACGAATTGCGTCTGAACGGTGAGCCGATTGATCCGGAAACGGTTACGGCCGCGTTTTGATATGAAACAGGAGGCGGTTTAAAGTTTTTGTTAAAACAGTTGGATTATGCTGGAAATTGAAACGGCGTTTTTATATTCGAGGAGAATAAAGGAATGAGTCAGTCTATTAAGAAAAATATCTTCCGCCGTCTGCCGGCTTTTTTGAGCTACAGCGCCGCAGTTGTTACCGTTGCGGCGGGAATCGGGCTTTTTACCGCAGCGGTTCAGCCAACCGGCAGCGAGGCTCTGGCGCAGGGGAGCGACCGCACCGCAGGTCGAACATCCGGACAAAGCGAAGAGGACAGACGACGCAACGATACCTACCGTTTTTTAAACCTGTTCGGGGATGTATTTGAGCGCGTCCGCGCCGAATATGTCGAAGACGTCACCGACCAGCAACTGATCGAGCACGCGCTGAACGGCATGCTGTCCAATCTTGATCCGCATTCCGGCTATCTCAGTGAAGATGATTATAAAAGCATGCAGGTGCAGGCCAGCGGTGAGTTCGGCGGTCTGGGCATCGAAGTCACAATGGAAAACGGGCTGGTTAAGGTTGTTTCCCCGATTGATGATACCCCCGCCTACCGCGCCGGTGTCAAAGCCGGTGACACCATCGTCGAGATTGACGGCGATCAGGTCATGGGTATGTCGCTTTCCGAAGCCGTCAAACGCATGCGCGGCAAAGTCGGTACGGACATCAACCTGACCATCGTCCGCGAAGGTGCGCCCGAGCCGATCCGCGTCAAAATTACACGCGACGTTATCCGGCTGCGTGCCGTACGCCACCGCACAGAAGATAATATCGGCTATATCCGCGTCACGACATTCAACCAGCAGACCCATAAAGGTGTCCGGGAGGCCGTAGCCGACATCCGCAAAGAACTCGGCAGCGATCTGGGCGGTTTTGTTATTGATCTGCGCAACAATCCGGGAGGGCTGCTCAATCAGGCGATTGCTGTTTCCGATATGTTCCTTGATAAAGGGGAAATCGTCTCCACCCGCGGCCGCGCACAGGAAGATATCCGCCGCGATAACGCAACCCCCGGCGATCTGGCTGACGGGCTGCCGATTGTGGTGCTGGTTAATGGCGGTTCGGCTTCCGCTTCGGAAATTGTCGCCGGCGCATTGCAGGATCACAAACGTGCGGTTGTCCTGGGGACGCCGACATTTGGAAAAGGGTCGGTGCAGACCATTCTGGCCCTTCCCGGGCACGGCGCAATGCGCCTGACCACGGCGCGTTACTATACGCCGTCAGGACGTTCTATCCAGGCCAAAGGCATTGAGCCGGATATTCTGGTCGAACATGTCGCTGTTACCGAACACCGCGACGTAGGCTATATCCGTGAAGCCGATCTGCAGGGCGCGCTTGACCGGCGTACACGCGAGAGCAGAGACCGGCAGGATGAAGAAGACAAGGAAGCTCTGGTGGAAGATTACCAACTGGCACGCGCTGTTGATCTGCTGAAAGGCCTGAGTCTTTTCACAAAAACCACCGAGTAATCAGGCAGAACAGGACGGCAGGGCAGGAGTATGGAACAAAAACAGCCGCAGCGTTTTTTCCGCTCCCCTGTCGGCCATATTCTGATTGCCTTTGCCGCTTACCTTATCATTATGGCCTCGGCGCTTTTTCTGCTGCGCAGCGTGATGCCGGATGAAGGGCTGCACAGCCTTGCGGGAGATGTCGCCGTAAGCCTTGGCCAGATTCCGGAAGATCGCGGCGATATACCGCCGCCCCCTGATCCGGTGGAGACTGCGGTAACGCCACGCGTTTATCCTCCCGTACGTCTGGCTGTTGTTCTCGGGGAAATGGGACTGTCGCGCAGCCTCACACAACAGGCCGTGCGGGATCTTCCGGACAGCGTCAGTTTTTCTTTTTCTCTTTATGCGGAGAACCTCCGCCGGCAGACAGAGGACGCACGTGCCGCAGGGCATGATATTCTTCTTGAAATTCCGCTGGAGCCGGAGAATTTCCCCGATGATGATCCGGGTCCCGCCGCGCTGCTGACACGATACGGTGCGTCACGCAATGCGATGCTGCTGGAAACCGCGATAAACAGAGTGGACGGTTTTTCTGCCGTGATGCCGTGGATGGGCAGCCGCTTTATAAATTCTCCCGAACATGTTGACCGCATGATGCGCCTGCTGCGCGCCCGTGACATTGTCTTTCTGGATAGCAGCGGCCTCGGCGGGCTTTACGGCGATGCGGCCTCAACGGCGGCAGAAAACGCAGCCCGCCGCTATGGCCTGCCCTATCTGCGCGCGCATTTGGTTCTGGACAAAACGGCAACACACGATGCCGTGACGGAACAGCTTGAGCGTCTGGCAAAAAGAGCGCGCGATACAGACGGCACCGCTGTCGGGCTGGCGCAACCCTACCCCGCCACCATTGCGGCGCTGAAAGACTGGAGCACAACCCTGTCCGATAAAAATATCACCCTTGTCCCTGTTTCCGAGATCATCAAGGACAAACAGAGAAAATGACGGATTTGGATAACCGTGAAGATGCTCATTACAGATCCGGTGTCGGATTGATGATCCGCAACAGCACCGGCCTTATTTTTATGGGAGAGCGTGCGGACAACCCCGGGCATTTCCAGATGCCGCAGGGCGGAATTGATGCAGGAGAAAATCCGGAAGATGCCGTTTTTCGTGAACTTTACGAAGAAACGGGAATGACCGCCGCCGTCATCCGCGCCGAAGCACCGGAATGGCTTTATTATGATTTCCCGGATGCGTGGCGTGCAAGACTGTTCGACGGACGCTATCGCGGCCAGCGGCAAAAATGGTTTCTGCTGGATTTCTCCGGAAACGATGCGGAAATCGACCTGAATGCCGATGAGACCGTCGAGTTCTCCAGCTATAAATGGGTGCGCTCCGACGATATCGTTCCTATGGCCGTGAATTTCAAAAAAACCACTTACCGCAGGGTTTTGCGATTCTTTGAGGGGTATGTTTAAAAAAATAAGATTTTTCAAATATCTGCAAGCTTGACACGCTTGTTACTCCGGATTTAGAATAAAAGACAAGGGTTGTGTTATATGTGGTGTCATACCGCTTTCCCGTCCATTCACACAGAAACGGAGCACGTCCATGGAAGCCCTGAAAAAAACACTGACATATTTTATGCCGGAAAAAAAAGCTGATGAAAACAGACGGCGTCATACGCGTTTGAGCGGTGACGGCATGACAGTCATTGCCGGCGGTGCACGTTTTGATGTGGTCAACTGGAGCGAAAACGGCTTTCTGCTGAAAGCGGGAAATACAAATTTGCCGGTCACGGCGCAGGAGTTGACACTGAAACTAAAATTCTCCACTGGCGACGGCACAAAAGAGCTGCCCCGCACCGGGCGGATCATCCGCCGCAACGGGGATTACCTTGCCGTTTCTTTGATGCCCCTGAATGAAGACGAAAAAATCCTTTTTGGCCGCATGGTTGATCGCGCACTGACAGAAAGCTTCGTCCGCTCACAACTTGTTTGATTTTTTCTAAACCTTTTTTTTAGATATTTTCTGCTATTCTGTTATTATGCGGAGGGATGTTTTTTAGTAAAGAAAGGTAAAAAACAGTGGACTTCATTGTAGGCGGTTTGGTGGTTTTGGCTGGTCTGTTGTTGATACTCTTTTTTGTCTATCAACCGGACTACCCTGAAAAAGGGGCCATTACCGTTTTTAATCTGACCATGATGGGAATCACGTTCTTCCTCAGCTTCATGTTCTTTCTCTGGATGAAAGCCACATATGCGCAAAGCCAGTACGCAGAGTGGTGGTTCTTCATGGCTCTTTGCGGCTCGCTGATCATTATTATTTTTTTGGTGTTGCTTGCAATGCTCGCCCGCTGGTGGATATTTCGCGTCAAATCACAGAATTATTTTTCAGGCTGGTAGAGTATGGATCAAACACAGAACTCCGCCCGGCAACCCGCTGAAAAAAGCACGGCAACACATGTGGCGAAGGTGCTTCTTTCTACCGGCTGTGTCATGTTTGCCGGTTACGGAGAAGACCCTTTCACCCTGACTTCGGGCAAAAAAAGCCCTGTCTATGTCGATTGCCGCCGCCTGATTTCCTATCCGGCGGAACGGGCGCTGGTCATGCGGCTTGGACGCTTGCATCTCATTAAAGCGCTGGATATTGAAAACAGCATTGATTATATCGCAGGCGGTGAAACCGCAGGAATTCCCTATGCCGCATGGCTGGCGGAAGCCCTGCATAAACCGATGATTTATGTCCGCAAAGAAGCCAAAGGATTCGGCCGCATGGCACAGATCGAAGGCTATCTGCCAAAAGGGGAGGAACCGCGCGTTCTGCTGGTCGAGGATATGGCGACGGATGGCGGCAGCAAAATCGTTTTCACCGACGCGCTGCGCACTGCAGGAACACAGATCAACCACGTCTTTTGCCCGTTTTATTACGATGTTTTCGCACATAGCGAGGAATTACTGCAAAATGCGCATCTGACTTTGCATTATTTAGCAACATGGGCCGATATTCTTGACGTTGCGGAAAAACAGGCGTTGTTTCCCGAGGAGATTCTCGCCTCGACCCGCCGGTTTCTGGATTCGCCCGATGACTGGCAGCGCGAATACGGCACATGATTCTCCGGAATTCTATTGACATATTCTCCGGCCTTCTGTAACCTGCAAAGCTGTAACCGCCATAACAGATAGCAGACGCGTTGTTTTGTCATGTCCATTCATGAATTATCGGAAAAGCTTGTCAGTGCCGTGATCGCAAACGATCTGGATGCGGCCAAAGCCTGCCTGAAACGCGGCGCACCTCCGAATATCTACATCAATCTGCCCGACAGTCCGCACGATAATTCCTCGCCGCTGATGATTGCAGCGCAGCAGGGCAATATCCGCATGACGGAATTGCTGCTGCTGTACGATGCCGATAAAAACTGGATGAACAAATACGGGGCAACGGCACTGCTCTACGCCACTGAAAAAGGGCATATCGGTGCGGCCGAAGCGCTGCTGGCAGCAGGAGCGGATCCAAATCTCAGCAAAAACTGGGGCGGCACGGCGCTGCACTGGGCGGCACGCAGCGGCAAAAAACCTCTCTGCCTGTTGCTGCTGCGTTACAATGCGCGGGCAGATATCAAAAACAGCCGTAACCAGACACCGTCGGAATGGGCGCAGTCGGAAGGACATACGCAACTCTCCGTTTATCTGGAGCATGCGGAAAACCGGTGGAGCAAAACCACGGGCAAAGAAAAGGAAATGTCCCACCGCGCATTGCCGACGCAGGATACGGGTATCACCTATATTTTCAATTTCAGCGCCATGACACTTTCGAAAATCACGCATAATTTCGAGACGGGGCATACAGCGCAAAAAGACATGCATTTCTCCGCCCCCGAAGCCGAAAAAGACATCATTGTTACGGCGGCAGAAAAATTCAAACAGGCCGGAGGTACGCTTGACGAACACGCCTTCCGCCGCGCCCTGCACACGGTTATGCCTTTTTCCCACGTACCGCGCTACCGTCGGCATATAAACCGGCGCACACCGAAAAACTGAAATGCCGAAAACAGGTGACAGTTGCCCCGTCCGGATTTTATAATATGTCCGGATAACAATTTCCCGTCTGACAAATAATGAAAAACGAAATTTCTCTACTGCAAAAACTCTTCCGTTTCACCGCCGCCGCCGTGCTGGCCTCCGCCGCGGTCTATCTTGCCGTGCATCTCTGGCTTTATGCGCCGCGCTATCTGATGATGTTTCACCTGCATGCACAGGAGTATGTGGAAATCCGGCCCTCCCCGCTGCACCGCCACACTCCCGCAGGATATAACATAGATACGGAAGAGCAAAAAACTGCAACGCGGGAGGCTTTCAACAGTATCATCACCACGCAAGCGTCTCAGGACATTAACGCGCATCACCTTGCTGATGCCTTCGCATATGCCGCACTTCCGGCACATCTGGCCTTTGCCCTCTACGAACTATCCGGCGTTGACAACATCGCGCTGCGCCTGATCCGCATCGATCCGAATTTCAGGCCGCATCAGGATATCGTTCAGAATACGGCAACACCGGAAGCCGGCCGTATTGTCAAATGGCCGCAGGGGAAAACGCTGCGCGTCATATTTTCCTATCGCGGCGGCATGGACACTGCGGATGTCAAGGCATGGCAGAAGGAACGCCTTGCCGAATTACAGGCCGCCGCCGCCCTGATCGAGCCGCTGACGGGCTTGCGTTTCCACTTTCAACCTGCCGGTAAAATTTATCACGAGAGCCGCCTTGCCCCGTTCAAAAACGCCGAAATCGTGATTTACAGCGGCCGCAGCGGACGGCTGGACAATATCATTCCCGTGCCGCAACGCGTTACACATTCGGTGCGTCTGGGCACGGCCGCGCTCTACGGCATGCATTCGGACAGGCTTGATCTCGGCGGCTTTCTTCTTTTGAACGAAGATTATACCATCAGCAACGCGGCCTGCGGCAATATTCGGGATTTTGAAACCGCAAAAATATGTCTGATGAAGGCCGCGGGTCTGCTGAATATTGCGGGAGAGGACATTAAAATTTTGCGTGAAAGATATGAGCGGGAAGCTGCAGGAGAAGATGTGCCTCCACTGCCCCAAAACCTGACCGCGGGCGAAGAAGCCCTTTTAAGCCTGCT
>SKHU01000278.1 GCA_007116755.1 Alphaproteobacteria bacterium | reverse complement strand
GTTGATGCGGTGCTGGCGTTTTTAAAAGGCTATCCTGAACTCTCCGGCCTTGAATGGAAAGAATCTTTTGCCGGAGAAATGCCGTTTTACCGGATGAAACTCCGGCTGAAAAAAGAGATCGTCACCATCGGTGATCCGTCCGTTGATCCGAATGAGCAGGTCGGCACCTATGTCGCGCCGCAGGACTGGAACGCACTGCTGGAGGATCCGGAAACGGTTGTCATTGACACACGCAACGCCTATGAGGTGGCGATCGGCAGTTTTAAAGACGCTGTCGATCCGGAAACTGACAGTTTTCGCGAGTTTCCGGAGTATGCGCGCCGGAATTTCGACCCGAAAAAGCACAAGAAAATCGCCATGTTTTGCACAGGCGGTATTCGCTGCGAAAAAGCCTCGTCGTTTATGCTGAAAGAGGGGTTTGAAGAGGTGTACCACCTCAAAGGCGGCATATTGAAATATCTGGAGGAGGTTCCAGAGAAAGAAAGCTTGTGGCAGGGAGAGTGTTTTGTGTTCGATCAGCGCGTCGCGGTCGGACACGGCTTGAAACAGGGCGATTATGCACTGTGTCGTGCCTGCCGTTATCCGCTGTCGCCGGAAGATTTGCGGCACAGGGATTATCAGGCCGGAGTACAATGCCCGCATTGCGCCGGAAAGCTGACGGAAAAACAGCGTGCCGCCGCAGCAGAACGCCATAAACAGATTATGCTGGCAGACATGCGCGGCGAAAAACATATTGGCGCAGGAAAAGAAATCTCTCAAAAAGAAAGTTAAAGTAAAATGTTAAAAAAATTATTTAATATATTCTCAAAAAAAGAAAAATTGAATTTTGAATTTGATTTTCAGGAGGTGATGGCGGTTGTTGAAAAAGCCGGCGATAAAACGCAGGAATTGCAGGGGCATGTCATGGCGAGTGACAAAGCCGACGGGTCGCCCGTAACGCTGGCCGACCGGAAAAGCAGCCGTATCGTTATTGAGGGCTTAAAAACCGTTACACCCGATATTCCCGTCATTTCCGAAGAAAGCACGGAGGCCGAGAATGCCGAAGCTGCAAAATCGCGGCTGCACTGGGTTCTGGATCCGCTGGACGGCACGCGCACCTATATTGACGGACATGAAGGTTACGGCTGCCATCTGGCTTTGATGGACGGCAACACGCCGGTTCTCGGCTTTGCGTATTTTCCGTCTGCCGATTCTGAAAAACGGCGGCATTATTACACGGAAAAAGACGGTCATGCCTATGTGAAAACCGGCAGCAGCAAGCCGATACGCCTTAAAGTCAGCAAAGTCGGAAAAAGGGCGCGCAAATTGACGGCGGCGACAGGGTGGAAAGACAAAACGCTTGCCCTGAACGGCACAGAGCTGGAGTTGCACCGCGCTGTCGGCGGCGGACGTTTATGCGTTGCCGCAGAAGGAAAAACCGATATCGCCGTATTTAACGGCTGGTTTAGCGACTGGGATTTGGCGGCGGCACATGCCATCATCAAGGCAGCCGGCGGGGATCTGTTTGATATGGAGACGGGCAAGCCGATAACATATGGCCGTCCGAATTACGCCGTTCCGCCGTCGCTCGGCGGACATCCGGACACCGTCAAACATCTGCTGGATAAGGGCTTTCATCAGGCCGCGCGTTCCAAACCGTTCAGCGGTGCGCATAAACGTCGGCAGCCTTGATTTTCATTACGAAACGGGCAGGGTGGTTTCCACGAGGTGAATCCAGTAGCTGACGCCGATCGGTGCGGCTTCGTCATTGAAATCGTAATGCGGGCTGTGCAGTGCGGCTTTTTTGTTTTCGTCCGCCTGTCCCAGCGCGATATAGGCACCGGGGCATTGCTCCAGAAAATAGGCGAAATCCTCCGCGCCCATCGTCGGCACGAATTTCGTATCGACATTTTCCTCCCCGACGGTTTTTGCTGCGGCTTCGGCCGCAAGTTCGGTTTCCGCCTCGGTATTGACCACGGAAGGATAGCCGCGGCGATAGCTGAATTCCGCGCTGCAGTGATAGGCTGCGGCCGTTGCTTCGGCCATCTCGCGGATGCGGGTTTCGATCATCTCCCGCGTTTCCGGCGAGAAGGTGCGTACCGTGCCGCCCAAAGACGCGAATTCCGGCATGACATTAAAACTCTCGCTGCCCTCCGTGCGCAGCTGTGTCACACTGATAACCGCGCCCTGCATCGGATCAACGGCACGGCTGATCAGCGTTTGCAGCGACATGACGAGGCTGGACGCGGCTGTGACGACATCGATATTCAGATGCGGCATGGCGGCATGACCGCCCTTACCGGTAATTTTGATTGAAAACCTGTCGGCAGCCGCTGTCATTGCACCCGCACAGACCCCCATTGTGCCTTTGCTCATGCCCGGCCAGTTATGCATGCCGAATACGGCTTTGACCGGATATTTTTCAAAAAAACCTTCCTCGACCATGACGCGACCGCCGCCTTCGCCTTCTTCCGCAGGTTGAAAGACGAAATGCACCGTGCCGTCAAAAATTTCCGGATGGCGGGACAGATACTGCACCGCGCCCAGCAGCATGGCAGAATGGCCGTCATGGCCGCAACCGTGCATTTTTCCCTGATGTTTTGAAGCATAGGGCAGGCCGGTCTGCTCCGTAATGTCCAGCGCATCCATATCGGCGCGCAGCATGACGGTTTTCTCTTTGTTTTTTGCGGCACCGTTTTTTCCGTGCAGCGTTGCGACGATTCCGGTTTTTGCCCAGCCGCGTTCATACGCCACGCCCCATTCATCAAGACGGGCGGCGATGTAATCCGATGTCCAGAATTCTTCAAACGCGGTTTCGGGATGCTGATGCATCTCCCGCCGCCATGCGGCAATCTCGTCTTTGGATTTTTTCAAAGTGGAAAGAACGGCAGACATTGGAAACCCCGTTTGTTGTTTTAGATTTAGCGGAAGCGACGCACCAGCCACTCATCACGGTGCTTTCTGATTCCTTTGGTCAAATCAGGCTTATCCACAGAACCATAATCGCGTTCGGCCAGTTTTTCAATGCTGTCCTTGAATTTTTCGAACATGGTGCTGCGCTCAAAGCTGATTCTGATCTGCTCGCCGGTCTTTTTATTGGTGATGACGGGTTTGTTCCACGCCTCGACCATGTATTTGGCCATGATCGGCAGGCCTTCCACGCCCAGACGATACCAGTCGTTTTTGCGGTCGTCTTCCAGAAATTCATCGAAATCGCCAAGATCATCCATTTTGCGCCAGCCTAGACGTTCCGCTGTTTTCTGGACGGCTTCATAGCGCATACGGGCAACAAAAGAATGTTCGGGAGGCTCAACCATATAATTGCGCAGAACCTGCGCCGCAACCATCGTATCAAAAACGCCGGGAAAACCGTTCAGTCCTGAAATACGCGAGGCACCGGCTTCCGTCCATTCCACGCTTTCCGTTCCGTCGGCGTGTTTCTTTTTATAAGCAAAGCACACAGAAGCGGCGACGATGTTTTTATCTTCATCTTCGATCAGGACAATCGAACCGTGCGCAGCGCGCTCTTTCAATTCCTGCATTTCACGTTTCTTCAGGCTTGGGTGGTCGTTATTTGTATAGAAATCAAAGACTTTATCGAAATCTTCAGGCTGAGCCATACGGATGTAATATGTCTTCGGCTCTTTGGGAGAATTGTCTTTTTTAGAAGATTTATCTTTATTCTGATCATGTGTCATAAGAGACCTCTTTCTTCGCAAAAATAATGTTACGAAAATTAATATGTCCCCCTATTAGCGCCAGTACTTATAACAAAGTTGAAGGGTGAGCGCAAGATAATTTCCGCGGCGGGATTGACATTAACATCAAAATATCAGATATTTATGGTAAAATAAAACGAGAAAGAATGAAAAGAACAAGACTATGGCAATTTTAAAAATTTACACAGCTCCCGATCCTGTTTTGAAACGTGTTGCCGCGCCCGTCGATACGGTTGATGACACGATTCGCAAACAGATGGACGATATGCTGGAGACGATGTATCACGATGACGGTATCGGTCTGGCAGCACCTCAGGTCGGTATATCCAACCGGATCGTTGTGATTGATGTGGAGCAGAAACAGGGCGAAGATAAAACAGGGCTGAACCGTAAGGGCAATCCGATGTTTTTTGCCAATCCCGAGATCATCTGGTCGTCGGAAGAATGTTCCGTCTATAACGAGGGCTGCCTGTCCGTTCCTGAACTGTATGGAGAGGTGGAGCGTCCGGCAAGCGTACGTGTCAAATATCTCGATTATGACGGGAAAGAGCAGGAAATCGCGGCAGAAGGGCTGCTGGCCACCTGCATCCAGCACGAAATCGACCATTTGAACGGCATTCTGTTCATCGACCACCTTTCGGCGCTCAAGCGCAATATCATCCTGCGCAAGCTGAAAAAACTGAGCAAAAACGCCGAAGTTGAAGTGCTGTAATATCAGGCGGCATTGCTTTTAAAATGCGCCTTTGCCTCATCCCACAACGCATCCATTTCCTGAAGGTTTGAATCGGCCGGGGTCTTGCCGCGTTTTTGCAGCTGCTCCTCGATATAGCGGAAACGTTTTTCAAATTTTGCATTGGTGCGGCGCAAGGCGGCCTCCGGGTCGATTTTATGCCAGCGCGCCAGATTTGCGGTGACAAACAGCATATCGCCGATTTCATCCTCCAGATCCTCGGGTGTTTCGGCGCTGCGCAATTCGGCAATTTCCTCCTCCAGCTTGTCGTACACGCCGGAAATATCGTCCCATTCAAATCCGACGCGCGCGGCGCGTTTCTGCAGCTTTTCCGCACGCATCAAAGCGGGGAGGGAGAGGGCGACACCGTCCAGCACGCTGTCATCTTCCTTTTTCTCCTTTCGTTCTTCCGCTTTAATATCCTCCCAGTTTTTCAGTACCTTATCTGCCGTATCGGCATCGGTATCACTGAAAATATGCGGATGGCGGCGGATCATCTTATCGGATATCGTGCGCGCGACATCTTCAAAATCGAACAGTTTTTCCTCTGCGGCCATTTGCGCATGAAAAACAACC
>SKHU01000107.1 GCA_007116755.1 Alphaproteobacteria bacterium | reverse complement strand
CGGACGCATAACGCGGTAAATATCCATCAGCGCATCGCTGCGGCTGGTACATTTGTCAATGGCCAGCGTATCGCGGATATAGGGTCCGTTATTGACACCGTCAATCGCCAGAACATCCAGCGTTTTCATGCCGGCTTTTTCAATGGTTTTGAAGGATTTTTTATCCAGCTCGTCACCGGCTTCGAAAATAACCTCTCCGGTTTTATCGTCAACAATGTCATGTGCGACGAATGCGCCGTAGAGCTCTTCGGACGTCAACAACTGCTCTTTCAGGCCGTCCTGTTCGACCATCATACGCGCCTTGCGCGCCGTCACTTTGGTGCCGGCCTCCAGCACGACCTTGCCGGTCTTGGCATCAACAATGTCAAACGCCAGCTTGACACCGCGGTAACGTTCGGGATCAAAAGCGCAGCGCCAGCCGTCTTTTTCCTTCGTATATGTAATTTTGTCATAGAATGTGTTGAGGATATCCTGTTTGGACATACCCGAAACTTTTTCCAGATCAACGGCTTTGCCTGCCTTCATCTGCTTTTCGCGGTATTTGCGCGATTCGTCATTGTCCAGCGCCATCAGGAACGTCGTCACCGGCAGTTTGCGGCGGCGGTCGATGCGGACATGCAGAATATCTTTTGCGTCGAATTCAAAATCCAGCCACGATCCGCGATAGGGAATAACGCGGGCAGCGAACAGATATTTCCCCGAAGCATGGGTTTTTCCGCCGTCATGGTCGAAGAAAACGCCGGGGCTTCTGTGCATTTGGGAGACAATCACCCGCTCGGTACCGTTGACAACAAATGTACCGTTTTCCGTCATCAGCGGCATATCGACCATATAGACATCCTGTTCCTTGATGTCATGGATCGAACGCAGCCCCGTATCTTCATCAACATCAAAAACGGTCAGACGCAGCGTCACGCGCAAAGGCGCGGCATAGGTCATGTCGCGCTGCTGGCATTCTTCCACATCATATTTCGGCTCTTCCAGCTCGTATTTGACAAAATCCACCTCGGCACGCTCGGAAAAGTCGCGCACGGGGAAAATTGCTGTAAATGCTTCCTGCAGCCCCTCGCGTCCGCGCTCATGCGCCGAAATATCCATCTGCAAAAACTTTTCGTAAGAACTGCGCTGAACCTCGATAAGATTCGGCATCTGGCAGATTTCACTGATTTTGCCGAAATTGTGACGGACACGCTTGCGTCCTGTAAAACTGTGATTGACCGATTGCATTTCCGATTTCTTTGCGCTCATTATTTTCTTCCCTTTTTGCGACTTGGCAACGCCGTTTTCCCGTTAAATCCCGAATACAAAATCGCCGCGCCTGCCGAAACTCTGCCGGAAGCCCGTGATTTTCCTAAAAATTGTTCTTAAAACACGCCTTATGATCTCCCCAACCGTAACAGATGTCACCATACATGACTTAAAGATGCCCTTACTATATATAAAAAAACAGGGAAAGGGGCAACAGGCCGATGAGGGCCTGCTGCCGCACTTTCTTTATTCTGTTTCTCTGTCAGAAATGTGACGCAATGTCTTACTTCAACTCTACAGTTGCGCCGGCTTCTTCCAGTTTCTTCTTGATTTCCTCGGCTTCCGCCTTGGCCACGCCTTCCTTCAGAGGCTTGGGTGCGCCGTCCACGAGGTCTTTGGCTTCTTTCAGGCCCAGACCCGTAATTGTGCGGACTTCTTTGATGACGTTGATTTTCTTATCGCCGGCAGCAGCCAGGATAATATCAAACTCATCTTTTTCTTCTGCAGCTTCCGCGCCGCCGGCAACAGCCGCAACAGCAACCGGAGCAGCCGCAGCGGACACGCCCCATTTTTCTTCAAGAATTTTCGACAGTTCCGCCGCTTCCATAACGGTCAGGGCGGACAGGTCGTCAGCGATTTTAGCAAGATTAGCCATTTCATTTACTCCTTTTAAGATCTTCTTTAATCAAGGTTTCGGTTTACTTCATTCTGCTTCATTCGTGAAACACGATTGCCGTCCGGCTGATTACCCTTTATCGGCATAAGCGCGCGTTACACGTGCCAGCTGGCTTGCAGGTGCCTGCAATACCGTCGCAACACGGGTTGCCGGAGCGACCAGAAGGCCGACCAGCTTGCTGCGCAATTCGTCCAGAGACGGCAGTTTGGCCAGAGCCTCGACAGAGGCTGAATCCAAAATCTGTTCTCCGAGCGCACCGCCGAGGATAACGAGCTTGTCATTCTCTTTGGCGTATTCATACGCAACACGCGCCGCCGCAACGGGATCCTGAGACGTCGCCATACCTGTCGGGCCGGAAAACTGATCGGCCAGACCGGAAAAACGCGTTCCTTCCACCGCACGTTTGGCAAGTGTGTTTTTTGTCACTTTGAAGCTTGCACCGGATTCACGCATCTTTGCCCGAAGTTCGCTGATTTCGGCCACATTCAACCCGCTGTAATGGGTGATAACGACCAATTCGCTGCTTTCGAACATTTGATGCAGTTCTTCCACTGCTTTTACTTTTTGTGCACGATTCACGGACATTCTCCGTTCTTTACTGTGCCGGATTTTAAAACCGGCGGGTTGTACACTTTAGAAACGGCCTAAAACTCAAACAAAACCGTTTCCACGCATTCCTGCCCGAAAAGCAACGCATCCGAACCCGTCCCTGATAAAAGACGCCTTTTTCGAAAAACGTTTTCTTTCCCATCTATACAGGCGCGCTTTAAGTCTTCCGCGGCAAGCCGCACAAAACACCTGTAGTCTTGGACAGGTTTTCCACCGCAGACCACCGCAAAAACAGCGGCCGGCAGCAAAAACTTTTTTGATCAGGCTGCCTGTCTGGCTGCCTGATCGATGCTCACGCGATAGGACGGACCCATCGTCGAGCTTAATGTAATCTTCTGCACGTAGTTTCCTTTCGCGCCGGAAGGCTTGGCCTTCAAAATCGCGCGAATGAATGCTTCGGCATTTTCAATCAGTTTCTTTTCCGTAAAGCTGGCCTTGCCGATCCCTGCATGAACCACGCCGGCCTTTTCAACACGGAATTCAACCGCGCCGCCTTTGGCGGCTTTAACAGCCTCGCCGACATCCGGCGTAACCGTGCCCAGTTTCGGGTTCGGCATCATACCGCGCGGCCCCAGAATCTGGCCAAGACGGCCGACCAGCGGCATCATATCCGGCGTGGCGATACAACGATCGAAATCCATCTCGCCCTTCTGAATTTTTGCCACGAGATCCTCGTCACCGACGATATCCGCACCGGCCTTTTTGGCTTCTTCGGCCTTGTCGCCTTTGGCGAAAACCGCAACGCGCACGGATTTCCCCGTACCGTTCGGCAATTGCACCATACCGCGGACATTCTGATCCGCATGACGCGGATCGACGCCGAGATTCATGGCAATATCGATTGTTTCATCAAATTTTGCCGTGGCATTTTCCTTCACGGCCTTGATAGCGTCTTCCAGCGAAAGTTCTGCGAGAGCGTCGCGCGTTTCATAGACTTTCTTCAAACGTTTTGCGTAGCGGCGTGCCATTTTTCTGCTCTCCCTATTTCGCACCGATGACTTCCAGCCCCATAGAACGGGCGGAGCCGGCAATAATGCGTGCTGCGTTTTCTTCATCATTGGCGTTCAGATCGGGCATTTTTTCGCGCGCGATCTCAATGCACTGTTCCCACGTGATATGCCCTGCGCCATCGCGCCCGGGTGCGCCGCTGCCTTTTTTGATTTTTGCGGCTTTCATAATATAGTAGGAGGCTGTCGGCTTTTTTGTCTCAAAGCTGAAAGAGCGGTCGGCGTAAACCGTAATGATCGTCGGGATCAGAACACCCGGCTCCATATTTTGCGTTTCAGCGTTGAACGCCTTGCAGAAATCCATGATGTTAACGCCGGCCTGTCCAAGAGCAGGGCCGATCGGCGGCGATGGATTCGCCTTACCGGCAGGAACCTGCAATTTCAGGAGGCCGGCAATCTTTTTCTTTTTCTTCGGTGCTGCCATCGTTTTACTCCAAATATTTTGTTATCGAGTAACCCCTTGAATTAAACGCGGTACGGCCTCTCGTGGACTTTTCAAGAGCAGCCTCCCGTGTGCGGGGCGTTTTTCGCGGAATCTTCAAAAAAGAACAGCGAGCCTGATTCTTTCAGCAGGCGTGCGGAATTTACGTCATTTTACAAAAAGATGCAACAGGGAAAACGGTTTTTTTACCGTTTTTTGCTATTTTTCACGGTTTTATCCGGTTTCAAGTGTTTTTACAGTGCGTTGATCGACCCGTTTGTACGAAAAATCAGATCTCCCCGCACAGGTTTACGTCCCAGAGTTTTTTCGGCACAGCCTTCGATTTCTTTTTTAAGCTGCAGCGTCAACGGCTTTTTCGTGCCAATGTCAACAGCCGGATTGCGCCAGTCAACATCGGAATTGGTAATGCCGACACAATTTACACCGTCTTCGTCGAAAATGCGCGCCGCCGACATGAATTCAGCTACAATAGAATCCTTAACTCTGGATGCTTCTTCACGGGAAAGCGCCATGATTTTCCTCCTCAGCTTATTTTCTCGACCTGTGCATATTCCAGTTCAACCGGCGTGGAACGGCCAAAAATCGAAACCAGCACCTTCAGGCGGCTACGCTCTTCATCCACCTCTTCAACAACACCGTTGAAAGAGTTAAACGGACCATCGCAAACGCGTACCTGTTCACCGATATCAAAGCTGATGGTCGGACGCGGACGGTCGGCACCTTCCTGAATCTGTTTCATAATGCGTTCGGCCTCGGCATCGCTGATCGGCAAAGGCTTGTTGCCGCCACCGCCGAGAAACCCTGTAACCTTCGGCGTATTCTTGACCAAATGCCACGCATCGTCATTCATTTCCATCTTGATCAGAATATAGCCGGGGAAAAATTTGCGCTCGGCATTGACTTTCTGGCCGCGGCGCATTTCGACAACTTCCTCCATCGGCACCAGCACTTCTTCAAAACATTCGGAAAGACCGCGTTTTTTTGCCGTGTCATGGATGGCCTCCGCCACCTTTCTTTCAAATCCCGAATATACGTGCAAAACATACCAGTG
>SKHU01000267.1 GCA_007116755.1 Alphaproteobacteria bacterium | reverse complement strand
CCGACCCGGTCATTGCAAAAGGCACGGAAGATGAGATTGATGCGGTGTTTGAAAAAACATTCCGGTTGCTGAAAGAGAAAATCGAAGCAGAGCTTTTACCGGAAAAATAGCAGATGGTCGGGGTGAGAGGATTCGAACCTCCGGCCTCCTGTACCCAAAACAGGCGCGCTGCCAGGCTGCGCCACACCCCGGTGTGACCAGTGGAAACTACTGTTTTTTTGTTCTTCTGTCCAGAAAATTATATGCTATGTCGTTTGATGTGCCGAGAAAGCCTGCTGCAAACGGCCGACCATCGCATAAAACCCGTTGCGGCGGTTGACACTTAAATGCTGCTGAAGGCCGAGCGTCGTGAAAATCTCTTCAATATCGTATTTCTTTATTTCTTCCGCCGTTTTTCCGGCGTAAAGGATTCGCAGAATGGCAATAAGACCGCGGACGATATGTGCGTCGCTGTCGGCCAGAAAATCAAATTTCCCGTCTTTCGTCGGTGTAAACACCATCCAGACCTGCGATGTGCAGCCCTCGACCTTGTGTGTGTCGGTTTTATATTTTTCCGGCAGGGGCGGCAGAGTATTGCCGAGTTCAATCAAATAACGGTACCTGTCTTCCCAATCCTCGAAAAGCGTAAAATTCTCCAGTAATTCCTCAATCGTCATTTTCATCAATTTCTGCGGGATTCTTTAGAATATATTTATCTTTTTTCTTTACTTTTGGAGTTGGCAAGTCAGAATGACTGTTCTATTCTTGGGTATAAGAAGGCCGATGCTTACCAAACCAAATAAAAGCCACGGCCATTATGAAGACAAAAAAAGGTAAGTAAAGAAAAAATGAGCAAAACATCAGGTTCGGGCGACTCGAAAAATACACTTTATTGTTCCTTCTGCGGCAAAAGCCAGCACGAGGTACGCAAACTGATTGCCGGCCCCAACGTATTTATCTGCAATGAATGCGTCGAGCTTTGCACGGACATCATTCAGGAAGAGGATAAAAGCCAGCTGGTCAAATCCGACCGGGACGGCGTTCCGGCTCCGGCGGAGATCAACAAGGTTCTGGATGATTACGTTATCGGTCAGAAACGTGCCAAGCGCGTTCTTTCCGTTGCGGTTCACAATCATTATAAACGTCTTGAGGAAATCCAGCGCAATGCGGATGTCGAGATTTCGAAATCCAATATCCTGCTGATCGGTCCGACCGGTTGCGGTAAAACGCTGCTGGCGCAGACGCTAGCGCGGATTCTCGACGTTCCGTTCACCATGGCCGATGCCACGACGCTGACCGAGGCCGGTTATGTCGGTGAGGATGTTGAAAATATCGTTTTGAAGCTGTTGCAGGCTTCGGATTACAATGTCGAGCGCGCACAGCGCGGTATTGTCTATATTGATGAGATCGACAAGGTTAGCCGCAAATCCGATAATCCGTCGATTACACGCGATGTGTCGGGTGAAGGTGTACAGCAGGCGCTGTTGAAACTGATGGAAGGCACGGTTGCCTCGGTTCCGCCGCAAGGCGGACGCAAGCATCCGCAGCAGGAGTTTCTGCAGGTTGATACCACCAATATTCTCTTTATCTGCGGCGGTGCGTTTGCAGGGCTGGATAAGGTTATTTCCCAGCGCGGCCGCGATATGACGGTCGGTTTCGGTGCGGATGTGCAGGGGCCGGATGATCGTCGGGTCGGAGCCATTCTCAAAGAAGTTCAGCCGGAAGATTTGATGCGTTTCGGCCTGATTCCGGAATTTATCGGCCGTCTGCCGGTTCTGGCAACGCTGGAGGATCTGGATGAAGATGCGCTGGTATCGATTCTGACCGAGCCGAAAAACGCGCTGGTCAAACAGTATCAGCGTTTGTTTGAAATGGAAGATGCCAAGCTGACATTTGAAGATGGTGCGCTGAACGAAATCGCCAAAAAAGCGATTGAACGTAAAACCGGCGCGCGCGGCTTGCGCTCGATCATGGAGTCTTTGTTGCTGGATACGATGTACGATCTTCCCACCGAGGAAAATGTCGAGGAAGTCATCGTCAAGGCCGAACATGTTAAAAACGAGACACAGCCGCTTTTTGTCTATAGCGACAAAAAGAAAGCCGCAAAGAAGAAAAAAGACAAAGAAAAGGACGCAAAGCTGAAAGAAGCAGACGACGCTGACGAGGATGATGATGACACAGAATCCGGAAGTCAGGCCGCCTCATAGATTTTATTAGCTTTGATAACATTGCAGATTGAATAAAAAACGCGGTACTTTAATTGTATTGCGTTTTTTATTTGCCTTTCATTTGAAAGCTGCACGCAAAAGCAAGGAAAACCCGGCATAAGCCCCCTCTTTTGAGAAACGCATAATATTTTCCATAATATATATTATCAAATTAAGCTGCCCAATTAAGATGCTGTTTCATACGGCAAAAATTTCTCAAGTTTTCGCCGCACCCCTTTTCGGATAATCGTGTAGATTTTCTACATACCAGCGCAAGGGCTTTTCAAAGCCGCCAAGCTTTTCTTCTGTTGTACTCAGACACGTTCGAAACAAAATTTCAGCCGCCTCTTTGTTTTCTTGATTGGAGTAATGCGCCAGAGCAAGAAACATTTGCAACGCGGGGTCTTCAGGAAATACGGCAATCGCTTCGTCATACTTCAGATTGTTCCGCAATGTGCTGCCATAGCCGATAAAAAAGAATTTTTGTTCCGTTTCCGGAAGATTGTCCCATCCGGTTTCGTAACAGCGTCTGTAGCAGGGTTCTGCCGCCTGCTCTTCCCCCCAGGAAATCATGGCAGCAGGCTTTTCTGTACCACGCTTCCGCATCATCAGGCGCGCGTTTCAATTGGCGATCAAGAAGTTCCAGACATGCCCGTCTGTCTTCCGCGTTTCCGGATTGATACAACGATTTTATTTTATCCTGCATTTCATTCAATTATAAAATTACATTTGCGTTTTCGGTTTTCCGGCACGGGACTTTGTATCGGGCTTATCCATGACACAGTCAAGAAACCCGCGCGTACGGCACTGATGCAACGCCCATTTTGCGTAATCCATAATTTTCGGATGCGCCAGAGCATCATCAAGACGGTCATAAAAACGCGGCTCGGCTTCATAACATCCTGTAATAGTTTTTTTTTATCATGCCAGAAATAAACATGCACCAGTTCCGAATGGTTTGTCCAATCTTCGCTTACGGCACCTATAAATACCGCCTCTTTGGCCTCGACATCCGCTCCGAGTTCTTCTTTCAATTCTCGCACCAAACCGTCCAGCGGTGTTTCACCGGGATCGACATGACCGCCGAATGTTGTCAAACATCCCGGAGAGCTGCCCCAATCCAGCGGTCGCTGCTGCATCAAAAGTCTGTTATCATGCGTGAGGATAACGCAATCGGCAAGATGCGCTGAAAAAGCGGATAAATCCGCCTGCGTTATATCAACCGGCCTTATCGTCTTCAAATCCATCCCCTATCCCCCAAATTTTCAGCGTATTCCCGAACCGGCATGGCGGGATTGTCCGGCAATGACATAGCGGCCGTCATACATGGCCATTTCCGGCGGGCGTCTGTGCTGTTCGAAATACTCGTAGCCTTCACGCAGATTTTCCCAGAACGGGAACCATTTATGATTCCGCCGCGCATACAGCCTTTCTCCCTCCAGTCTGAACGGGAAAATATGCACAGGCACGACCGGCTGGCCTTTTTCCAGCGCCGCTTCGGACAGAAGATAGATTTCCTCGATATTTCTGTCATTCATTGCAAAGCAGCCTTTGGAGGTGCATTTGCCGTGAATCATCAGAAAACTGCCTGTACGCCCATGCGCCGCATCATATTCGTTCGGATAGCCGAGATTAAGCGCCAGATGAAACCGGCTTCTCGGGTGCAGCATTTCTTGCGGTACGGTATAAAATCCTTCAGGTGCCTGTTTGTCGCCCTCGCGCAGTTTTGGCCCCAGATTGCCGGAATGCCGGCAAATTCCGTAACTTTTGTAAAGGCTGTAACGTCCTGATCTGTCGGGGTTTTTAATCCACAGCTCCAGCATTTTCTCCTCTTTGAAAATGCGCAGAAAAACCGGATCACCCCAGCGAAAGCCGCGTTCTTCCACATCGGCTTTCAGCCGCGGGAAAACATTGATTTTAACGTCGGGAAGCGGCGATTCCGTGCGCGGCGGGTTATAACCCATCCCCTGCGCCGCGCCTGAAAAACCGCCAGCAATCAGCAGCACAGCCAGAAACAGCCATGAAATGCGGTGTTTTGTTTTGTGTCCGGCCATTGTTTTGCTCTTGTTCCTTATACTCTGTGATGACCATTCTACCCTTTTGAAGAGTTTTCCGCCAGTTCGCGCGCGGTTTTATCTTCGCGCCAATGTTCGGGCAAAAGTTCGGAGATGGATTTGACGCGCCCACCCGGCAAAATTACGCGCGTATTGCTGTTATACGGGTCGATCTGATAAATAAATTCACGGCAGCGGCCGCAGGGGGGAAGAATGCGCCCTTCGTCATCAACGGCAACAATGGCAATAATTTTGCTCTCCCCTTCCGTAATCATCGTGCCGATGGCGTTATGCTCTGCGCAATATCCCATGCTGCAGGCCGTGTCTATACAAACGCCGGTATAGATTTTTCCGTTTCCCGTCAACAATGCTGCGCCGACACCGCCGGCTTCGGCTGAGGGGGAAAGCTGCCTGTCATGTGTTACGCCGTGTGCGCGTTTAATTAACTCCGCATCATCTGCCATATATATTTGATCCTTTTTCTTTGTTTTTTCTGTTATTTTAGCGTTTTATCCCGTCGGGAAACAAGCCTGTCTTTTCATTGTTTACATGCAGGGTTTGCATGCGGCGGCAAGACGGGCTATAACACAAGGCCAAAATTATCAAAGAGAGAAAAACATGTCCCAAAAGACGCAAATAGAGCGGTTGCTGGAGATTATGGCGCAGCTGCGCGATCCTGACGGCGGCTGCCCGTGGGATCTGGAGCAGAATTTTAAAACCATTGCCCCCTATACGGTTGAAGAGGCCTATGAGGTCGCCGAGGCGGTCGAAAAAAACGATATGGAGATGCTGAAGGACGAGCT
>SKHU01000192.1 GCA_007116755.1 Alphaproteobacteria bacterium | reverse complement strand
GCTTTTGCGGGCACGGCGCTGTATGCAACCAGCGAAAAAACCCATGCCGCTGCGCGCGAACTGGCCGCATTGCAGCTCCGCACGGCGGAAACGCGGCATGACATCGCCGTATTGACGGCGGAATGGCACAGGCTGACCGCACCGCAACGGCTGGAAGAGCTGGCCGCGCGGCATCTGCCCGAAATGCGCCCGATGACGGGGGCGCAAATTATCCCTGCGCATCGTCCCGACGCGCCGCGCAAAACACCCTCCCCCGCAGCGCAGGCGCTGAGCGTCAAGGACCTGATCGACCGCGTTCTTGCCGAAGACCTTGCGCAAAGCGACAACACATCCGCCCCGCCCCGCAACACAGCCGCGAGAGATCATGGAACACGGCACCAGTGAAAAACAGTCCTACGCCGCGCTTGACGGTGCGCATCACGCCTTTCTGCAACAGGCGCATCTGCGCATGGCGATGGTCACCTGCGTATTGATGCTGGGTTTTGCAGCAATCGCGTGGCGGTTGACAAGCCTCAGCCTGATCGGCGTGCACAGCCTGCCGGCCGTCTTGCAGGGCGGCACGCATGCCGGCGCACAGATGCGCCGCGCCGAAATTCTCGACCGCAACGGCGAAGTGCTGGCAACAACGCTGGCGATGGCCTCGCTTTATGCCGACCCGTCCCTTGTTCCAAATCCCGAAGAGGTTGCCCGCGACCTTGCCGGTATTCTGCCGGTCGATCCCGCTGCCATCGAACGCCTGCTGACGCGGCCGGGGCGTTTTGTCTGGCTTTACCGCCATCTGACGCCGCAACAGCAGCAGGCGGTCAACGATCTCGGCCATCCGGGGCTGGATTTCCGCCGCGAATACCGCCGTATTTATCCGCAAGGTGCATTATTTTCGCATATTCTCGGTTATACCGATCACGACACGCACGGGATTTCCGGTCTGGAAAAACAGTATGACGCGCTGCTTTCCGGCGGCACACCCCTGAAAACCGTGCTGGATATGCGCGTCCAGAATATTCTGCGGCGCGAGCTTGCCGATGCCGTAGCCTATTTCAACGCCGCAGGCGGCAACGGGATCGTCATGCAAATCGACAGCGGCGAAATCCGCGCCATGGTCTCGCTGCCTGATTTTGACCCGCATCACCCCGCGCGCGCCGAAGATGCCGCCCGTTTTAACCGCAACACCGCCGGCGTGTTTGAAATGGGATCAACATTCAAAATCTTTTCAATCGCCGCTGCGCTGGAACGCGGTGCCGTAACGCCCGAAGATATCTTCGATGCAACACATCCGCTGCAGCGCGGCCGTTTCAGGATTCATGATTTCCATCCCCGGCGCCGCAAAATGACGGTCGGCGAGATTTTTCTGCATTCCTCGAATATCGGCACGGCGCTGATTGCCGAAAAGCTCGGCACGGAGGAATTGCGGGAATTCTATCGCAAAAGCGGTTTTCTCACACGCGCCGCCATCGACCTGCCCGAACGCGCCGCACCGCTTGTGCCGCGCCCGTGGCGGGAGATCAACACGCTGACCGCCTCTTACGGTCACGGCATGGCCGTAACGCCGCTGCATGTCGCCGTCGCCGCGGCGGGAATTGTCAATGACGGCATGATGCCCCAAGCCTCGCTGACACCGCAACCGCGCCTGCCGCAACGCGCAACGGAACGCATCGTATCGCCGCATATCTCCGCCATAATGCGCGAATTTATGGAGGAAACGACGCAAAGCGGCACAGGGCGCAATGCGGCGGCGGAGGGGTATCGCGTCGGCGGCAAAACCGGCACCGCGGAAAAAGTTGTGGACGGACGCTATAAAAAAGGCGCGGTTTACAGCTCTTTCGTCGGATTTTTCCCTATGGACAACCCGCAATATGTGGTAGTTGTCAGTCTGGACGAACCGAAAGGACGGCCGGAAACGCACGGCTATGCAACAGGCGGCTGGACGGCCGCCCCCGTTGTCGGGAAAGTGATTGCGCAATCCGCGCCGTTTTTGGGAATCCTGCCTGCCCATGAAGCGGGCGAACAGCAACTGTACGGGAGTTTAAGCCGGTATGTCGCCGCACAACGCTTTACACATTACGCCGCCGACACGACGCAGCCCTGATCTTGCCGGACTGGTCGCAACACTGCCGCACGGCACATTTGCAGACAGCATTCCGCAAGATATCACACTCGCGGGACTATCGCTGGATTCCCGCAAAATACGCCCCGGTTTTCTGTTTGCCGCGCTGAAGGGCGAAAAAACGGACGGACGCAATTTTATCCCGCAGGCGCTGGACAGCGGCGCGGCCTGTCTGCTGCTGGGAGAAAAAGACAAAGCGCCGGACGGCATCCCCGTTCTGCGCGCCGCAAATCCGCGCCGCGCCTTCGCGCTGCTGACCGCCGCATTTTACCGTGACCAGCCGGACACAATAACGGCCGTCACCGGCACCAACGGCAAAACCTCGACGGTGCAGTTCTGCCGCCAGCTTTGGGAGCATCTTGGCGAAAAACCGGCCGCGCTCGGCACACTCGGCATAGATGCGCCCGCGCTGGGCATTTCGGCGGAAGACGGCGGCATCACCACCCCCGACCCCGAAACACTGCATGAAACGCTGGCCGCACTGGCGGAAAAACACTGTACACATCTGGCGATGGAAGCCTCCAGCCACGGGCTGGCGCAATACCGTCTGGACGGCGTGCGCGTGCGCGCCGCAGGTTTTACCAATCTCAGCCGCGACCATCTTGATTATCACAAAACCGAAGAAAACTATCTGGCCGCCAAGCTGCGCCTGTTCACCGATCTTCTGCCGCAGGGCGGCACGGCTGTTCTGAATGGCGATGATGCGGTATGTGCACAGGTGGCCGCCGCCTGCTCGGAAAAACAGATCCTTACCTATTCCCTGAAGGATAAAAACGCTGCGCTGGCCGTTCTTGCGCGCAACCCCGAACCGGACGGACAACGTATCACGCTGCGCGCTTTCGGGAAAAATTACGATCTGTTCTTTCCGCTGGTCGGCGCGTTCCAGCTTTACAATGCGCTTTGCGCACTCGGCCTCGTTCTGGCAGAAATCGGCCGCAAGCCGGAAGATGTCGTGCCGCTGCTGGAAAAACTTGCCCCCGTACGCGGCCGCATGGAATATATCGGCGCGCCCAAAGACAAAAAATCCGCAATTTATGTCGATTATGCGCATACGCCCGACGCGCTGGAAAACGTTCTGAACGCGCTGCGTCCGCATACGTCGGGCAGGCTTCATGTGCTGATCGGCTGCGGCGGCGACCGCGACAGCGGCAAGCGCCCCGTGATGGGCGAAGCCGCCGCGCGTCTGGCCGATCATGTCATCGTCACCGACGACAATCCGCGCAGCGAAGATCCGGATGCAATCCGCGCCGCCGTCATGCAGGGCTGCCCTGCGGCGGAGAATATCGCCGGACGCCGCGAGGCGATTTTCAAGGCCGTCGCCGCACTCCGGGACGGCGACATTCTTGCCGTCACCGGCAAGGGTCATGAACAGGGGCAGACAATCGGCGACACCGTTCTTCCCTTCGATGATGCGCGTGTCGTGCGCGAAGCGCTTGACGCGGCGCAAAGCGGAGATGTATAACCTTGACACACCAACTGCTATAAAAAACAAAAAAACGGACAGCGAATAAAATATGCTCTGGACTCTCGACGATGCCGCCGCCGCCGCAAAAGGCGAAAAAAAGCAAAACAGCACCCGTACACGCATTGATGCTGTCACCCATGACAGCCGCGAGATCAAAAAAAACAGCCTGTTTATTGCGCTGAAAGGCCCGAACCACGATGCGCACAAATTCATCGGCGATGTTTTCGCCGCCGGTGCCTCCGCCGCAATGGTCACAAAAACATGGTGGGAGAATACGCGACAGCATGAATTTGCAGACAGTAATTTTATTCTTGTCGAAGACACGCTGCAAGGGCTGGCGGAACTCGGCCGCGCCGCACGCACACGCAGCCGCGCCCGTGTTATCGGCATCACCGGATCGGTCGGCAAAACCAGCACAAAGGAATTTCTGGCCGTGCTGCTTTCCGCGCAGGGGAAATGCCACGCCAACCGCCGCAGCTTCAACAATCACTGGGGCGTGCCGCTGACGCTGGCCAACCTGCCGCCCGATGCGGATTTTGCCGTGATTGAAATGGGCATCAACCATAGCGGCGAGATGAAACCGCTGGCCGAACAGGTGCGTCCGGATATTGCCGTGATTACGACGATCGAAGCCGCGCATATCGGCAATTTCAAAACAGTGGAGGAGATCGCCGAAGCCAAGGCGGATATTTTCTCCGCCATGTCGGATCATGTTGAAAAAGGCGGCGTTGCCGTGCTGAATGCCGACAATCCGTTCTGCCCGCTGCTGGAAAAAATTGCCGAACAACACGGTATCGGCAGCATCATGCGTTTCGGCGAAACAAAAGGAACGGACGCACGTCTGCGCGACTGTACGCTGCTGTCGGACGGCAGCCGCGTTTCCGCCAAAATCTGCGGCGAAAAATACAAATTTTACCTGTCCGTACCGGGGGAACATTTCGTAATGAATGCGCTGTGCATTCTGCTGGTCATGCAATTGCTGGGCTGCGATATGGACAAAGCCGCCGCCGGTTTTGCCAAAATCATGCCGGTCGAAGGGCGCGGCAATCATATTCCCGTGTGTCTGGAAGCCGGCGCCGTTCCGGTCACCGTGATCGACGAAAGCTATAATGCCAGCCCGGTTTCGATGAAGGCGGCGCTGAAAGTTCTGGAAATGTCCGAACCTGCCGAAGGCGGTCGCCGCATCGCCGTGCTCGGCGATATGCTGGAACTGGGCGCCGACGGTGCGCGGCTGCATATCGATCTGGCCAATCCGCTGCTGAAAGCCAAAACCGATCTGTTTTTCGCCTGCGGCCCTTTGATGGAGGCGCTTTATAATATCATCCCCCCCGCATGGCAGGGCGGATATGCGCAGGACAGCAAATATCTGGCGCAGATACTGACCGAAACCGTACGCCCCGGCGATGTCGTGCTGGTCAAAGGATCGCTGGGCAGCCGTATGGCCTATGTCGTACAGGCACTGGCCGATTTGCATGTGCCGGGCGGCAGCGGTGATGAGACCAAAGATCAAACCGG
>SKHU01000118.1 GCA_007116755.1 Alphaproteobacteria bacterium | reverse complement strand
ATATAACAGACCGGCAGGCTGTGCTCCCCGGCGATATCATAAAGGTTTTTGCCGAGAGGCGAGTTTTGCAGCGCATTGAACACATCCGACAGCCGTGTGTTGAACACATTCATCAAGCTGTCTTTTTGATAGATGATGGGCTGGCCGACAGTGACGCAGACCTCCTGCATGTTGTCCTGATCAATGGCCGCTTCCATTTCGGCCAGTTTGTTTCCGGCATAATACAGCCCCGCACCGGCTGCGCCGAAAACAACGGTCGTGCCGATCAGGGTCTTGCTTCTCCAGCCCAGTCTTTTTTTCTTGGGAGGTTTCTGCTTTCCAGTGGGTTGCTTCATGCCATTCCGTTTCGTTGCGGTTAAACCAACATATATTATTTAACATATAATGTCAATATTTTTACGGGGAAACCATAGAATATTTAGCGGAAATGCAGAATGCGGGCAAGAAAAACAGAGCAATCATATCAATACGGTGTTAACGCGTTTTCATACGGCTCTTGCGGTTTTGGTGCGCCCGGTTTCGGCGCATTGGCGGGTTCGAATTTCGGGGCGTGCGGGGTCAGTTTTTGCAGGCTATCCTGTTTTTCCTGTGCAGTGATACGGATGATATCGCAAAAATCGCTTTTAAGCTTGTTGAACATTTCCGCGAAATCAAGACAGACATCGGTCTCCGTCTGTCCGTCGGGTATGTGGCGGACGGTAAAATTCATATCGGAGGGCTGAACGGTGGCGGCAACATAGGCACCCAGTGCGGAGGCGGCTTCGCATCCCCTGAACGCACCGCGATGGGCATCAAGAATATCATGAGGTTCCATTTCTGTCCGGTTCCACAGATCGGCGTAAAGCCCGGCAAAATGCGGGGCAAGCGCGCGGGCGAAATCTTTTTCAACCTGCGTATAATCGGCATTGCCGCCAAACTCGGAAAGACGGCCGTGCAATAGGCGACTCAAGGCTGTTTTGATAACATCCGTACCGGCCTTGTCATAGGCGCGCGCATAGCAATCGACTGCCGTCATGGGAAACCCCGTTTTTTAACTGGTTTCGGGCAGTATAACATAAAATCGAATGAAATGCGAATCCGGCGGCTCGCTAACGCACCAGTTTCAGGCTGGGCTTTCCGTTATCCTTGGTGCCGTCGCTGTTTCTGTCGGCCTTGTTCCGTGCTTTTTGCGGTTTTTTGTGCAGGGATGCGTAAAAATCCTGCGCAGAACTGAACAGCAGATCACAGATGTGGTGTTTGACGTTTTCGGCTATATCGGCCACGGCACGGACACTCTGCTGCACCGTTGCATCCGATTCCGTATCCGGAAAGGCGCATTGGTGGTCAGACGAAAGCGGTGTCAGCGGCGCATCGCGACCGACAAGTGCCAGCGTGTAATATTGATGCCCCTGTCGGGCAGTTTCATGCGACAGCACAGCCACAGCCGTATTGTCGCGCATATATTCGGCAAGACCGCTGACGTTTTTACAGCTTTCGGAACGACCCGATTTGGAGTCCTGGCTGTCATATTCGCCGAGATCAAGAATATCCCACAGACTGTTCCATGAGGATTCAAAATGCTGCACAAAAATATCAAGAATTTGCATCAGCGGATCGCTGCGGTCAGGCGTTGCGGCATATTCAAACATATGATGTTTGCGAAAACGCCGAAGCGCCGCCCTGCTGATCTCAAGGCCGGTTTTTTGGTGCGCGTTTAAAAATGCGTCGTTTTTCATTGTTTTTTCCAACCTTTCCTTTCCTTCATATGGTATAGAAAAAAGGTAAAAATATGATAAATCGCCCGTTTTCAGGCTTGCGCAGTCGGACGAACGGAACAGGGAAACAGATGAAAACCGATCTGACAACAGGACGCGTACGCGGTCATTTGATTCGCATGACAATCCCCATGGTCTGGGGGTTGCTGGCGGTGATTATGATGAATGTCGTCGATACGTTTTTTGTTGCGCAACTCGGCACGGTACAGCTTGCGGCCATCAGCTTTATTTTTCCTGTCGTGATGATCCGTAATGCGCTGGCTTTCGGGATCGGTGTCGGGGTTTCCTCCGTTGTTTCACGCGCCTATGGCGGACGCAATACGGAGAAAGTCAAATCCTATACGACGCAGGCGCTGATTCTGGCTTTTGCCATTTCCGCAACATTCGCCGCCGCCGGATATATGACGATTGACCCGTTATTCCGCATGCTGGGCGCGGATGACGATGTTCTTGTCCATATCCGCCTTTATATGGAGATATGGTATCTCGGCTGTTTTCTGGTTGTGATCCCGATGGTCGGCAATGCAGCGATCCGTGCGATGGGCAATACAAAATTTCCAAGTTATATCATGATTTTGATCGCGGTTTTGAATATGATCCTTGACCCGATTTTGATTTTCGGATTGCTCGGTTTTCCGCGTCTTGAGATGCAGGGCGCGGCGCTGGCAACGGTTTTTTCCTATTCGGTGGCGTTTTTTGTGTCGCTTTACGTGCTGGCCTTTAAAATGCGGATTATCGATTTGCGAAGCTGCGTGACGCGTGTAGCAGAAAGCTGGAAGGCGATTTTGCATGTCGGGATTCCGGCGCTCGGCTCAAATCTGATGAGTCCGCTCTATATGGGGATGACGACATGGCTGGTGGCGCGTTACGGCAGCGAGGCGGTGGCCGGATACGGGGTGGCGACGCGGATCGAGGCGATCTGCCTGATCGTTCTCTACGCCCTGTCTTCGGTGATGGTGCCGATTGTCGGCCAGAACTGGGGCGCGGGACGCACGGATCGCGTCCGCCACGCCGTTTACCATGCCGCGCGTTTTTCGCTGTTCTGGGGGGTGTGTATGGCGGCGGTTTTGTGGGTTTTCGCCATGCCGCTGATCCGGCTTTTTGACGATGACCCTGTTGCGGTGCAATCGGCCTTCTGGTATCTGATGATCGTGCCGGTAACCTATACGCTGCAGGGCGTTTTGATGGTGTCCGCGAATATGATGAACGGGATCGGTGCGCCGCGCGCCTCCCTGATGACGACATTTGCACGGGTGATTCCGGTTTATTTGCCGCCTGCACTGCTTTTCTCGCATTTATGGGGATTAAAAGGCTTGTATATTGCCACAGCACTTGCCAATATACTCGTCGGCATCGGGGCATATCTTTGGTGCGTGAACAAAACGAAAGCGGCGGCAGAAGAACGCAATGCCGGCAGAAAATTACGCAATAACAAAAAACAGAAACCGGCGGCACTGAATAAATGACACAAAGAAAACTGCGCAATATTGCCATTATCGCCCATGTCGATCACGGCAAAACGACTCTGATTGATGAAATTCTCAAGCAAAGCGGCATGTTCCATTCCCGGCAGCAGACCGGGGAGAGGATGATGGACAGCAATGATCTGGAGCGCGAGCGCGGAATCACCATTCTGGCCAAATGCACTTCCGTGGACTGGAAGGATACGCGCGTCAATATTATTGATACGCCCGGCCATGCCGATTTCGGCGGCGAGGTCGAGCGTGTTCTGGGTATGGCCGACGGTGTGATTCTGCTGGTCGATGCGGCGGAAGGCGTGATGCCGCAGACAAAATTCGTCCTGGGCAAGGCTTTGGCACAGGGGTTGCGGCCGATTGTCGTTGTCAACAAGATCGACCGCCCCGACCGTCGCCCCGACGCGGTGGTGGATGAGGTGTTTGACCTGTTCATCGCGCTTGAGGCCGATGAAGACCAGCTTGATTTCCCCATTCTGTATGCGGCGGGACGCGACGGATGGGCGGTGCGCGATCTGTCCGATCCGCAGGAAAACCTTGTGCCGCTGATGGAAACCGTTATTGCGCATGTGCCGCCGCCTTCTGTCGAGGCCGATAAACCTTTTGCAATGCTGGCAACGCTGCTGGACTCCGATCCGTATCTGGGGCGTTGTCTGACAGGGCGGGTTGAAAGCGGCACGGCACGTGTGAATATGCCTGTGAAAGTTCTGAATCTGGATGGAGAGACGGTGGAAACCGGACGCTTGACAAAACTGCTGTCTTTCGCAGGAACGGAGCGGACACCTGTCGAGACGGTGGAGGCGGGGGATATTATCTGTATCGCCGGTCTGGTCAAGGCGACGGTGGCCGATACGATCGGCGGTACGGATTGTACGGAGGCGCTGCAGGCAACGCCGATTGATCCGCCGACGATGGCGGTGACGATTTCTGTTAACACCGCGCCTCTGGCGGGAACGGAAGGGACAAAAGTTACCTCGACCCTGCTGCGCGAAAGGCTGCAGGCAGAGGCGGAAAGCAATGTTGCCATCACCTTCAGCGAAACCTCGGAACGCGATGCGTTTGAAATCGGCGGCCGCGGCGAATTGCAGCTCGGCGTTCTGATCGAAACCATGCGGCGTGAAGGTTTTGAACTGTCCGTTTCGCGGCCGCGTGTTTTGTACCGCACGGATGAAAAAGGCAAAAGGCTGGAGCCGGTCGAAGAGGTGATTATTGACGTCGATGACGAATATACCGGCACAGTGATCGAGAAAATGACAGGGCGCAAGGCGCAGATGGAAGATATGCGTCCGTCCGGCGGCGGCAAGACGCGGCTGACGTTTCTGGCGCCCTCGCGGGGGCTGATCGGCTATCAAAGCCGTTTTCTGACCGATACGCGCGGCACGGGGGTGATCAACCGGATTTTCCACAGCTATGCGCCGTATAAAGGCGATATTCCGCAGCGGCGCAACGGGGCGCTGATCTCGACGGAACAGGGCAAGGCCGTTGCTTACGCGCTGTTCAACCTGCAGGAGCGCGGTATGATGTTTATCGACCCGCAGACGCAGATTTATCAGGGCATGATCGTCGGTGAACACAACCGCGAAAATGATCTGGAGATCAATCTGCTGAAAGGCAAGAAGCTGACGAATGTGCGTGCATCGGGAACGGACGAGGCCGTTGTTCTGGTGCCGCCGCGCAAAATGAGCCTTGAGGAAATGATGGCCTATATCAATGACGACGAGCTGGTCGAGGTCACACCGAAATCGCTGCGCCTGCGCAAAAAACTTCTCTGCCCGCATGAGCGCAAAAAGGCAAGCCGCACCGCCGGGACGGCTTGAAGCGCATATTGCGGTAGATGATGCAAGGGCGTTTTAAGTTTT
>SKHU01000206.1 GCA_007116755.1 Alphaproteobacteria bacterium | reverse complement strand
TTGGAGGAATTACACTTTATCCCGATCCAGCAAACACGCCTGCACCGGGAGAAGATGTAATCGCCTCAGACCCGTTCGGGCCGTTCATGGCCGGAGCGACTAGTGCAACGCTCGTCATGGGTGGCTCCGCAACTGGCGGAGTATGTAAGGCCGTTGGAAAATACGTTTTTGGCTCCAGTAGCCCCTTGTTTAAAAAGCAGGGAGGTTTATTAAATCGTAATCCTTATATTAGGATCGGTTGGGGTTGGAAAAAAGCCCCGAACGCTAAAGGACACTCTGTCTTTAGGATCGCAATAGGCAATAAGAAGACACCTTTGCATAAGCATATTGATATATATAAGGGAAAATAGACACTCATGATAAACTGGAATTCGATAGACTTGAGTAAAGATGAGTACATTTCTTTTCTAAGGTCGTGGATAGCTGATACGTGCGGTGAATGGGATTATGACGATTATACTTCAGTCAAGGTGAGCGATCCTCAAATAGAGAGTATCAGGCAACGTCTGATACGATTATCGGATAAATACCCCCCTCGGCATAAGCATGAACTTTATAATCGGGATGAGGGAGATCAAGAAGTTTTAGTCATGATCAAAGAATTGGAAAAGGCAAAAAAGGCAAAGGTGGGAAGCTCTGATGCCTGAAAGAATAGAAAAGCCTATCAGCAAAGAAGAGTTCGACTCTATCATTGAGCCTTATAAGGATCAAATGATTGTTCAAAATGTTGGTCTTTCTTACGGCTCTATGATCTATTTCTTGATGGACAAGGTTTTGCACAAAAGAGACGATATGCTGGAGTTGACTCTGTGGGGGTGGTATTGGCGTTTATTTAAAGATAAAGAGGAGATTTGCAGCAGCGAGACTATAACTCGTAAATTTGCAGAAACCGTACTTTCCGATATTATGAAACAGAGTCGTTTTGAAGGTGCCCACATATTGGGAAGCAAATGCACCTTATCATTTTCAAACGGAGTTCGTGTTTTTCTAGAACAGCGTCCAGAGGTAGATGATAGTGATGATTTGTTCTTTTTGTCACTCGTTGATAACAGAGATAGTATACTGATATTAACGAATGATATCCCTCCACAATTTAAAATTGGATATAATTCACGAACATCTGCGAGAAATTAGAAATCGGGGACAAAGGGGCTAGTGATTCTTTTGTGCGGTTCTGATTTTACCGGTAATGTTTTCAATGTGTTATATATTTAACATAATTATAAACTAGTATTTCCTATTCTATCTAATTGTATTTTCTCAATAAAATTTCTTATTCACACTAAAAACCGCGCGTTTCTGCGGTTTTGGGTGTGTTTTTGCGGTATAATAGAGAGATAAGGCTTTTTAAAGCCTGGCACGCTGCGGGAGGGAGCGAACCAGAAGTTTGGAAGGAGTGTGTTGCCGGAATGGACAAGCCGCAAGAACCGGTCACATATAAGCGTAAATACGCCGATGGCGAAGAGGTTTCTTTTGTCGATCTGCGAGAGGCCTATAGGACGGCTGCGGGTCTGGTCGCGGATTTGGGCGACGACTATCTTCCGGTTTTTCAGCGTCTGGAGCAGGAGTTGCAAGAGCGGCAACAGAAGGAAGCAGTGAAAGCCCGCGCTCTGGAAGTTGCGCGGAAGGAACGGCAAAAGAATACCGCTGAATTGCCTCCGCATCTCACAAAATCACGATAACATCCCGTACATAAAATCTACGTTTTTACTTGCAAAACGCTGCTGTATTACGTATATTTCGGTATACGTAACGGTATACATAGTGGTATACTTTTATGCGGGGTCGATAACGTAGTGCGTTGGTGAAATAGTATTTATCAATAACTTAATGTGGTGTCTATTTAAGTTCGAGTCCTCTTCTGGGCACCAAGATTATGTAGATATCCCGGAATAAAAATCAATATAAAGCGCTGTTTTAAAAGGGCTAAACGGAATTTTCCGTTCCATCTCCTTTGCTCTCCCTCACAATCGGTATACAAAACGATAGACTTGCGATTCGCTGCAGCGTAATCACGCAAGGGCTAAAAATAACAGCTATCGTCGGGAGACTTGTCAGGAGGAAAGCTGTTTTTCTACGGGTATGCAGAACAGATCCGCATCCCGCCCGTCATCGGGGGTCAGTGTGCCGTCCTGATCATAAATAAAGGCGGTGTAATTCATTTCGCGTAAAAACGTCGCCAGTTTCTCCCGCGTGTCTCCGGCGCGTTGCAGCATATGATCGGCGGCCTCAATGGCCAGACAGGGGCGGAATTTTTGCAGAACCTGCCGTGCCCCTTCCAGCATACGCAATTCCCAGCCTTCGATATCGGCTTTGATCACATCTAGCCGTGTCAGGCCGTTTTGTTCCGCAAATCCGTCCAGAGTCGTCACGGGGATTGTTTCTGTACGGATCGCGCGGCTGTTATCCTGCATTTTTCCGACGGAGCTGAGGCCGAAAGCAATGCTGCCTGATTCCTTGACGGGAACTTTCAAAACCGCCTCGCCGTCGCTGTCGCCCAGAGCAGAGGCAACAATCGTGACGTTTTTCAGACGGCGGAGCAAATGGACTTTTTTCAGAATAGAGAGCGCATACCCGCCCGGCTCAAACGCATAAACATGCCCGTCCGGCACCAGAGCGGAAAAAAGCTTTGTGAATTGTCCGGCATGGGCGCCGACATCAATCACAATGCCGTCGCGCGGCAGATATTCGGCGAAAAGAGGACGTAACGGTATGTGGTGCTGGCGCGTGACGGCTTTGAACAGATGGGCGGTATAGGTCATGCGGGCTTTGAGGCTCAGCGGGGCGGTCATCGGTCGCTCCTTAAGTAAGATTACGCTTTGAATTTCTACTTGATATGGTGTTGGCGAGAGTATATTACATCTAAATTCAGGAATCATTCATTAATTTTGACTTATTCCGCGCCGTTTGTGCGACGGGACAGTCGGGAACCGATCCGGAGCAGAGCCAGATGAACGGCAGTCTTCCCGAAATTTTTGTCATCAGTCTCGAAGATGCGGCAGACAGGCGCCGCCGGATGACGGAGCAATTATCCCGTCTGGGCATGGATTTCCGTTTTTTTGATGCGGTGAACGGACGGCAATTGACCCCCGAACAGGAAAACGCCTATGCGGGATGCCGCCGCCGTCTGCTGTTCGGACGCGATCTGACGCCGGGGGAAATCGGCTGTTTGCTGTCGCATCGCGGTGTTTATCTGCGCATGGCGGAGGAAAATATTCCAGCCGCGCTGGTTTTGGAAGATGATGCGATTTTATCCGGTGATCTTCCCGGCGTTTTGCGCGCCCTGATGCAGCGGCCTGTGGAATGGGATGTGATCCGTTTTCTGTCTTTCGGGAAAACCCTCGGCCAAAGCCGCGTGATCGGGCCGGTTTGGGGGAAATACAGTCTGGGGCGACCGCGCGGCATGCCCGGCGGTGCTTACGGCTATCTTCTGACCTTGCAAGCGGCAAAAGCGCTGGCGCGGAATATGCGGAAAAACTGGGTTCCCGCCGATACGCTGCAGGGGGAAATCTGGCGCACGGGGCTATTGCGCAGTTTTAACATTCTGCCCTCGCCTGTTGATTACGATGATGTGATTGAATCGACCATCGGCGATACCCGTTTTGACAAAAGACGTTCGCTGAAAGGGTGGGAGCGCCGCGTTTATCCCGCCACCCGTCTGGGGCGGAAATTATATGAAATGGGTATGAAACATGCGCTACGCGGCCTGACATGGCCGCTGGACAGAAAACTGGCGCAATTGCTGCATGAAAAAAAAGCCGCAAGTGAAAAACATGGAGAATAAAATGAAACAGGATATTTGCAAAGCCTGCGCGGCGGAGCTGGAAAGCTCTGCATCCGTCGGCGAGAAAAACGGTTTTTCGCTGCTGCGCTGCGTGGCATGCGGAAGCATCACGGTATCGCCTTTTCCCTCTGTGGAGGAGTTGATTGCGTTTTACCAGAATTACAAAGGCACGGTTGATTACCGGAAAAAAGCGGATAAAAAAATCAAACGCGCACAAAAACGCATTGCGCGGCTGCTGCACTATACGCAAGGGCGGCGTTTTCTGGATGTCGGCAGCAATTACGGTTTTACCGTCAGGGCAGCGCTGAATCTCGGCCTTGATGCGAAGGGGATTGATATTGATGATACGGCGGTCAATGAAAGCCGCAAAAGCTACGGCGAATCCCTGTTTGAAACCTGCGCGGTTCAGGATTATGCGCAGCGCGGCGAAAAGGCGGATATCATCTATACCAGTGAGGTGATCGAGCATGTGCCCGATCCCGATGCGTTTGTCAAAGCGCTGGCCGATACGTTGGATGACGGCGGCGTTTTGTATCTGACAACGCCCGATGCGGGGCATTGGCGCGTGCCGAAAAACTTTACCGCATGGGAACAGGTGATGCCGCCGGAGCATATCGTCTATTTTACACGCAACGGCTTAACCCGTCTTTTGAACAAACACGATCTGGATATCAAAAAAGTTACCTTTACGCTTAAACCTAATCTGCGCATTGTTGCGCAGAAGGGTTAGGCGCGCGCATCCATAATGTGTCGGGGGCTTCAATATATCTTCAATGTTTTTATCAGAACAAGATTTGTATCGCTTTTTTGTAAATCTTGAAATTCTTGCCTTAATTGATTTCCGGTGATATCGGGAGGATATAGATATGGATGACCGGAGCGATAGAAAAGAGGAGATGAACCAACTTTCGGATACGCAGGGTGTCTAGTACGACATGAAAGGCAGCACTGACGGCGCAGGCTTGCCGGAAAATAGTATGGTGTCGTGTTTTACGCTTTAATTGTGGCGGCATTCGCGTTATAGAAGAGCGCATGTTAACAATTTCCGATCTTACATACCGTATCGCCGGGCGCACCATTCTGGAAGATGTGCATCTGAATCTCAATAACGGCTGGAAAACCGGTGTTATCGGCGCAAACGGCTGCGGAAAAACCACGCTGTTCAAACTGATTACGGGTGAGTTGCAGGCCGATAGGGGCGATGTAACGCTGACCGCAACGCAGAGCATCGGCATTGTACGGCAGGATATGCCCGATACCGATATGCCGCTGATTGAGGTCGTGCTGGCGGCAGATGCCGAACGCGCAACGCTGTTGCAGGATGCGGAAACGGAAACCGACCCGTATAAAATTGCTGATATTCATACGCGTCTGAATGATATTGATGCCTATGCCGCGCCGTCGCGCGCGGCCTCCATTCTTTCGGGGCTGGGGTTTAAGGATGACGAGATTTATGCGCCTTTTTCTTCCTTCAGCGGCGGCTGGCGAATGCGGGTTGCACTGGCGGCGGCGCTGTTTCAGGAACCGGACATGCTGCTTTTGGACGAGCCGACCAATCACCTTGATCTGGAAGCGATTATGTGGCTGGAAACCTATCTTGTCACTTATCCGCACAGTATTTTACTGATCTCGCATGACCGTGATCTGCTGAACAAATGCGCCGATCATATTGTCCATATCGAAAACCGGCAGGCCGTGATCTATACGGGAAATTACGATACATTCGAACGCGAACGCGCGGAAAAACGCGGCTTGCAGCAGAAAATGCACGAAAAACAGCAGGCGCAGCGGGCGCATATCCAGTCCTATATTGACCGCTTTCGTTACAAGGCCAGCAAGGCCAAACAGGCACAAAGCCGGTTGAAGGCTCTGGAGCGCATGGATATTGTCGATGCTGTAATCGCCGACCGCATCACCGCCTTTAAATTCCCGCAACCCGAGGAATTGTCACCGCCGATTTTGTCGATTGATCATGCCGATGTCGGCTATCATGCGGGGGAGCCTGTGTTGCGTGATATTTACGAACGCATTGATATGGATGACCGCATCGCGCTGTTGGGGGCGAACGGGAACGGAAAATCGACATTGATCAAGCTGATTGCCGGAAAACTTGCGCCGATGAAAGGCGCGGTTGTGCCTGCGGCAAAGCTGAGGATCGGCTATTTCTCCCAGCATCAGACCGAAGAGCTGGATGTTGACTCCACCCCCTATCAGGAAATGGCGCGGTTGATGGAAGGCGCAGGGGAATCAAAAATTCGTGCAAAACTCGGCCAGTTCGGTTTTTCAAAAATACTGGCCGATAACAGGATCGGCGATTTAAGCGGCGGCGAGAAAGCGCGGCTGCTCTTCGCCCTTATGAGTTTTTCCGCCCCGCATTTGCTCTTGCTGGACGAGCCGACAAACCATCTGGATATGGATGCGCGCGAGGCGCTGGTGAAAGCCTTGAACGACTATGAAGGCGCGGTGATTATCGTCAGCCATGATCCGAGCATGGTCGAGCGTGTCGCCGACCGTTTATGGCTGATCGAAGGCGGGGCGTGTCGGGATTTTGACGGCGATCTGAATGCGTACCGCAAACATGTTGTCAAAGCCCGCCGCGCCGCCCGCAGGGAGGGAAAGGCGCAAAAAGCTGCAGAGAAAAAAACAGAGAAAAAACAGGAACAGCAAAAACAAAAACAGGCGGAAAACCGCAAAAACCTTGCGCCGCTGAAACAGGAAATCGGCAGGCTGGAAAAAAATATCGCCGCGCTGACGGCAGAGAAAGAGGCGCTGGAGGCGGAAATGGGCGATGCCGCTTTTTACGAAGCCGAAAACCGGAATAATGTTGTAAAAGCGCAGCAGCTTTATGCCGAATTGCAGGAAAAACTGGATGCGGCGGAGGCTGCGTGGCTGGAAGCACAGGAAAATTACGAAGCGGTACGCGGTGCGGCAACAACAGGTTAAAAGGAATGATATATGTCTGAATTATTTAAAGAGCTGGCTTATTCCGTGACACCGATGGGGGAGTTGATCCTGCGGCGCAGGCGCGAATTGTCGCTGGATGTCGATGTTTAAGAGATCAAGCTGAACGGGGAGTTTTTGATGTCCAGCCTGTTTACCGTGGCCGAAAAAGAATTGGCGCATATAGGGCTGGCGGCGCTTGATGCGAAAGAGGCCGATATTGTTGTCGGCGGTCTTGGTCCGGGTTACACGGCAGAGGCGGCTCTGGAACATGAGGCGGTTCAGTCGCTGACAGTCATTGACAATATCGCAGAGGTCATCGAATGGCACCGGCAAAAACTTGTGCCGCTGGGGGAAGTGTTGACGGAATATCCGCGTTGCTGTCTGGTTGAAGGAGATTTTTTTGCAATGGCGGCCAATGACGGTTTTGATCCTGACCGGCCGCACCGGCTTTTTCATGCGGTGTTGCTGGATGTTGATCACTCTCCGGCCTTGACGCTGCATCCCGGCCATGATGTTTTTTATACGCGTGACGGCCTGACACGGCTGAAAGACCGGCTGCACCCCGGCGGTGTTTTTGCCATGTGGTCAAACGACCCGCCCGAGGCGGAATTTTCAGCAGCGCTGGCCGATGTGTTCCCTGAAACAGAGGCGCATATCGTCCGCTTTCCCAATCATTTGCAAAACCGCAATGCGACGGCAACAATTTATGTTGCCGTAAATGCGGCGCGCTAAAGAATTTATCCCGCGCCAGTGGCGGCTGCAGGTTTTTTCATGCCGTGCAGTTTACCGAAAGCGTAAACCGCGATTGCCGTATCCTGCACACCGGTTCCTGTCAGGTCGCAGATGGTGATTTCCGCATCATTTTCACGTCCCGGCTCTGCGCCTGTGATAATTTTTCCGATTTCCGTGACCGGATAATCATTGCGCAGAATGCCGGCCTTCAGGGCGTGATGCAATTCACCCAGACGTTTGACCTGCGCCGCTGAATCGCAGACATAGCGGTCGGCGCGCAGCAGCACATTCGGCTCCAACTCGTTCTTGTCTTCCGCATCCGACCCCATCGCCGTGACATGCAAGCCTTCATGCAGCCAGTCGGCCTTGACCAGCGGCTCTTGCGCGGGGGTGGTCGTCACCAGAATATCGCAGTTGCGCACGACATCTTCCGCATTGCGGCGTGTTTGGGTTTTAAGGCCGGTTTTTTCCGCAATGGCGCGGGCGCAGCTTTTGGCATGTTCCGGATTGCGCCCCCAGACCAGAACCGTTTTGATATCCCGCACCGGCATCAAGGCCTCGATTTGCAGCCGCGCCTGCATACCTGTTCCCAGAACACCTGCAACGCGCGCATTTTTACGGGCAAGATATTTTGCCGCAACCGCGCCCGCCAGCGCCGTGCGGAGATCGGTCAGATAACCGTTATCCAAAAGAACGGCTTCGACATGGCCTGTTTCGGCATTGAGCAGAGTCATCAGTCCGCCGAGCGACGGCAGCCCCTTTTTCGGATTGTCAAAAAAACCGCAACTGACTTTCAGGGCAAAAGACGGAAAGCCGCGTATATAGGCGGTTTTTACATCCATCTCGCCGTTTTTTTCCGGCACGTCAAGCCGCAAAACAGGCGGCATGATCACCTGTCCGTCAGCCAGCGCGGCAAAGCCCCGCTCGATCACCTCCAGCGCCGCAATATCCAGTCCGGCGGCGGCGCGGAGTTCCTCTTCCGTCAATAGGGCGGGGGTCATTTTGTTTACGCGGCCTCCCATATTTCTTCTTTTTGCAGTTCTGCCGTGACTTTGGCCACAGCGCGTTCCAGACGGCCGATGATATCATCAACTTCCGCCTGCGTCACCGTCAGGGGCGGCGCAAGGCCGAGAGCCGTCTGGTTCGGCATGGCACGGGCGATCAGCCCTTCGGCCAGCGCCGCATTTGACATACGCGGGCCGATCATCAGTGCCGGATCAAATTCCTCTTTCGTCTCTTTATCCGCGACGAATTCCAGCGCCGCCATCAGCCCGACACCGCGCACCTCACCGACCAGCGGATGATCGGCAAAGCTCTCCTGAAGACGTTTCTGAAAATACGCGCCTGTATCGCGGGCATTGCCGGGCAAATCTTCGTTTTCGACGATATCCAGTACCGCATTGGCGGCGGCGGCGGCGAGCGCGTGTCCGGTATAGGTGAAGCCGTGCGGGAACATGCCCGCCTTTTCCGAACCCTGTTTCAGCACGTCACAGACTTTTTTGCCGACAAGTGCGCCCGACAGCGGCACATAGGCGCTGGTCAGGCCTTTGGCGATGGTAATCAGATCGGGTTTTATGCCGTATTTGGCACTGCCGAACATTTCGCCCGTGCGTCCGAACGCCGTGACGACCTCATCGGCAATCAGCAGAATGTCATATTTTTTCAAGACCTTCTGAATTTCCTCCCAATAACCTTCCGGCGGCGGTACAAGTCCGCCCGTTCCCAGTGCCGGTTCGCCGATAAACGCACCGACCGTATCGGGGCCTTCGGCCAGAATCAATTCTTCCAGCTCTTGCGCACAGCGCTGCGAGAAGGCGCGTTCGCTTTCCCCCTGTTTCGCCTCGCGGTAATAATGCGGCGCGGTCGTGTGGCGTACGGGGCCGTAAGGCTGGTCAAACAGCGTGTGATAAACCGGAATTCCGGTCAGGCTGCCCGACATCACGGTTGATCCGTGATAGCCGCGCCGCCGCGCGATAATCTTTTTCTTGTCCGGCTTGCCAAGCACATTGTGGTAATACCAGACCAGCTTGATCTGCGTTTCATTGGCGTCGGATCCGGACATGCCGTAAAAAATCCGCTCCATACCGCCCGGCGCCATTTTGATCAGACGCTCGGTCAGGCGGATCAGCGGTTCATTCGATTGCGGCGTATAGGTATGGCAATAGGCCAGTTTTTTTGCCTGTGCGTAAATTGCTTCGGCGACTTCTTCCCGACCGTAACCGATATTGACGCAGTAAAGCCCCGAAAATCCATCGATGATTTCATTGCCGTGCTGGTCTTTGATCCGGATGCCTTTGCCTTCCGTGACAATCCGCGGCGCGCCGAGTTTGCCCTCGTCATAATCTTTCAGATGCACGAACGGGTGCAGCATGTGTTTTTGGTCAATCTGTTCAAGATGTTTGTAATCCGTCATTTTTCATTTTCCTTATTTTTTTATTCATCAATTCCGCCGAAACAGACATATTTCAGCTCTGTGTAATCGTCCAGACCGTATTTCGATCCCTCGCGGCCAAGCCCCGATTGCTTGAAACCGCCGAAGGGAATTGCCGCACCGGTAAATTTCGGCGTATTGACCCCGACCATGCCGTATTCAAGCGCATCGCTGACACGCATGCAACGGCCGACATCGCGGCTGTACAGATAAGCCGCCAGACCGTAGATCGTATCATTGGCGCTTGCAACAACCTCGTCTTCTTCCGCAAAACGCGTCAGGGCGGCGACAGGGCCGAAGGTTTCCTCCTGCCAGATCAGCATATCGGGCGTGACATCGCCCAGAACGGTCGGTGCGAAAAACGTGCTGCCCAGCTCCGGCATACGTTGGCCGCCTGCCAGTAATGTTGCGCCTTTTTCCAGCGCATCCCGTACATGCGCCTCGCTTTTGCGCAGAGCCGCCTCGCTCATCAGGGGGCCGATGACGGCTTCTTCATCCAGACCGTGCGCCACTTTCAGTTTCGCAGTTTCGCGTGCGAATTTTTCCGCATAGGCATCATAAATTTTTTCATGGATATACATGCGGTTGGCGGCAAGGCAGTCCTGTCCGCTTGTGGCAAATTTTGCGCCGATACCGCCCGCAACGGCTTTGTCAAAATCGGCATCATCAAAGACGATAAACGGCGCATGTCCGCCCAGCTCCATCGAGACTTTTTTCACGCTGTGCGCCGATTGCGCCAGCAAAAGCCGTCCGACCTCCGTTGATCCGGTAAAGCTGATCTTGCGCACAACATTGCTGCCCGTCAGTGTTGCGGCAATAATTTTTGCATCACCCGTTATCACATTAAACAGTCCGGCGGGAAGTCCGGCTTCCTCTGCCAGTACCGCCAGCGCCAGCGCCGAGAACGGCGTTTCGCTTGCAGGGCGGACGATCACCGGACAGCCTGCGGCCAGTGCCGCACCCGCCTTGCGCGTAATCATGGCCGAGGGAAAATTCCACGGCGTAATCGCCGCACATACGCCGACAGGCTGGCGGCTGACAAAAAGTTTGCTATGCGGCAGATGCGAGGGGATCGTATCGCCATAGGCGCGTTTTGCCTCTTCCCCGAACCATTCCAGAAAACTTGCCGCATATTCGATTTCGCCGCGCGATTCGCTGACCGGCTTGCCCTGTTCCAGCGTCATCAATACCGCCAGATCCTCTTTATGCGTACGCATCAGATCCGCCCAGCGGCGCAGAATAGCAGCACGCTCCTGCGCCAGTGTTGCCGCCCATGCGGGAAAGGCGCGTTCGGCCGCGGCAATTGCGTATTCCGTATCTTCGGCACCGAAATCGGGCACTGTTCCCAGAAACGCATCATCGGCGGGGTTGGTGACCTCAATCGTTCCGCGCCCCTCATCTGCGAACCATTCGCCGTTGAGATAAGCGTCTTTCCGAAACAGATCCTTGCGCTTGAGATATTCTGCGGCTGTACGTACCGTTTTTTTATGTGCGGGTTGTCCGTTCATGGCCTGACCTTTCTTTTTTCTAAAATTTTACTGTATCTCTATTATCTCATAAAAAACACAGCGTTAATGGCGTTTGTCAGGCGGGGTTTCCGAAGAAAATGCGGAAAAACGGCAGGCAGACAGAAGAAAATGCGGCGATTGGAGTTATTGCGGTTTTCCGGCCAGCATGAACAGGTCGGGCGGGGATTTTTTGATCGGTTTGGTGACAAAAAAGCTGAAATAGCGGTCGATACCCAGATCGTCTTCCAGCAGCCTGTCCATCAGATTTTGATACTCTTCAATGCTGCGGGTGACGAATCTGGCGATATAATCAATGCCGCCGCCGACGGCGAGGCATTCGACGATCTCGGGAATATCGGCAATCGCTTTTTCAAATTTTTCGAAATCTTCCGCCTTGTGTTTTTTCAGTGTGATTTCGACAATCACGATCGAATGCGGCCCGATTTTTCCGAGCGCGACCTCTGTGCCGTAGCTTTTGATGATGCCGTCTTTTTCCAGTTTTTGCATACGGGCAAGGCAGGCACTGGGCGACAGTGCCACTTCTTCCGACAGGCGCTGTTTGGTCATGCGTCCGTCGCGCTGCAGGGCAGAGAGAATTTTCAGATCGATTTTATCCATGCGTCTATTTGTAACGGAGAGGGCGGAGAAAAAGCAATAAATTTATGCCGTAACAATTTTTGCAAAAACATCCTCCGCGACATTGCCGCCGGAAATATGGCAGACGATTTTTTTACCCTGTATATCTTCGTTCTTGATTTTTCCGGAAAGAAGCGCTGCAACACCCACCGCGCCGCCGCCTTCGGCAACAATGTTTTCGGCCTCATGCAGCGCGCGCATTCCTTCTTTGATCTCGTCCTCCGCCAGCAACACGATATTCTCCGCGCCGACCAGATCGCGCACCATCGCAAAACTGTAGCGGTTTTCCAGCCCGATACCGCCGCCGAGGGAATCGGCCACGGATTCATGTTCCGGTACATCGACAGGGTGTCCCGCTTTCAGACTTTCATACATGGCCGGACACTGCCGTGTTGAAACACCGGTCACGCCTATATCGGGCTTTTCATGTTTCAAGGCCAGCGCCGTGCCGGCAATCAGCCCGCCGCCCGACAGCGCAATCACCGCCATATCCGTATCGGGTAAATCTTCCAGAATTTCCAGCCCGATTGTGCCCTGTCCTGCGATCACATCGGCATCGTCAAAGGGCGATATCATTTTCATCTGCTGCGTTTCCACCAGCTCTGCCGCGCGCGCCATCGCGTCATCCTGCGTGTTGCCGCAAATTTCCACTGTTGCGCCAAGCTCGCGCACGGCGTCGACCTTGTTTTGCGGCACAAGGCGGCTGAGGCAGACTGTCACGGGAACGCCCGCCTGTTTTCCGGCATAAGACAGCGCCCGCCCGAAATTTCCGGTGGAGGCGGTGACGATGCCGTTTTTGCGTTCTTCTTCCGACAGGCGCGCGACAGCATTGGCCGCGCCGCGGATTTTGAACGATCCCGTCGGTTGCAGCGTATCGAGTTTCAGATAAATTTCCGCCCCTGTCTTTTTGCTGAGGCTTTCAGAGAAAATCAGCGGTGTGCGTTCAGCCGTTCCCCTGATATTGCGTTGCGCTTTTTTTACATCTTCAATTGTCACCATACCGCATTACTCCTGCATCTCCGAAGCAACAGCCACCAGCGCCATGCAGTCGCCGGGTGCAATCAGTCCCGGCACATGACGCGCGTAAATTATGCCATCGGACGGCGCAGCGTAAATTTCCGGCGCGGTGCAGAGATTATGAAAATCCCAGATTTGCCCGACAGGGTCACCCTCTGCGATGGTATCGCCCAGATCGGCCAGCGGTTCATAAATACCGCTGCGTGTTGCGCGGATAAAATTTTCCGCCGGCGTATCCATGAACCGTGTCGGTGTTTCGCTTTTTTGCAGCGGCGCGTCGATGATGCCGAAATGCGCCATCACATTATGAATGCCGTTCTCGGCAATGGCGACACGCTCCGCAACAACGCTGCCGCGTCCGCCGAGTTCCGTTGAAATAAAAATTTTCCCCCGGCGTTCCGCCGCACCGTCCAGCATGCCGGACGTATCCTCCTCCAGCACCATTGAGACAGGCGCAGCAAATGCCTTGAGCGCCGCTGCGGTTTCACGCATCTGCTTTTCATCTTCAAGACGGTGCATAACGGCAGAGGGAATAAAATCCAGTGTCTTGCCGCCCGAATGCATATCCAGCACGATATCGGCGCGGGGCAGCAGCTCTGTTGTGACGAAATGGGCAATCTGCTGCGTCCAGTTGCCGCCCGCGTCGCCGTCAAAAGCACGATTCATATTGCCGCCGTCCAGCGGCGAGGTACGCATCCCCGCTGCGACAGCCGGAAAATTCAGACAGGGCAGAATAATCACACAGCCGCGCACATCATCTTCCTGCAGTTTTTGCGCCAGTTTGAATTGTGCGACCATGCCTTCATATTCATCGCCGTGATTGCCCGCAACCAGCAGCAGCGTTTTGCCGCTGCCGCTGCCGCTACCACTGTCATTGCGTATCACGGTTACAGGAAGGCGGATCTGTCCCCATGCGCTGTCATCGACGGATTTGGCAAAACAGATATGGCCGTGATGCTTGCCTTTCGCATCAAGATCAATCGTTATATTTGCGCGGCTTTTTCTCATGCATCCGCCCCGTTCAGGATTTCACAAACAATTTTCGCGGAATCGTGCCGAACGGCTCGTAGCCGTTTTTGGTCACGCGGAAGGTCTGGCTGATTTCCAGCCCCAGATCATCGCCCCATAATCCGGGAATCATGTGAAAAGTCATATTTTCGCGCAACACGGTTTTGTCGCCGGGGCGGATGCTGACCGTATGCTCGCCCCAGTCGGGCGGAAAATTCAGCCCTGTCGAATACCCCATGCGGGACGCCTTCACATAACCGTATTTCGCCAGTGTTTCGCGGAATGCCGTTTCCATGTCCTCGGCCTGGATGCCTTCTTTCACAACCGCAAGCGATGCCTCGATTCCTTCTTCGGCGACTTTGGCAAATTCATTGAGATGTTTGGGCGGCGGGTCGCCGAGGAATACCGTCCGCGCCATCGGGCAATGATAATGATGCCGTGCGGCGGCCAGCTCCATTACTGTCAGCTCTCCCGCCTTAAAAGGCTGATCCGTCCAGTAAAGATGCGGTATGCTCGTATGAACACCGCTCGGCAGCATCGGCTCGATGGCCGGAAAATCGCCGCCGAATTCGTCCGTGCCTTCGACCTGCACCTGCCGGATCAACGCGGCCAGATCGCATTGCCGTACGCCGGGGGCGATATTGTCGAGTGCGGCCGTCATCACCCTGTCCATGATCTCGCCCGCCTGCCGCATCAGCGTAATCTCTTTTTCGGATTTGATCAGCCGCTGCCAGTTCACCAGAAATTTGCAGTCACGCAGCGTTGCATCCGGCATCCAGTATTCCATCAGCTTGTAACAGGCGGCGGTGAAATAAAAACTGTCCATCTCCACGCCGATGGTCTTATCGGAAAATCCGCGCTGAATCAGCACATCGGCAATATAATCCATCGGATGGCAATCATCCTTATGCACATAGCTGTCAAGATAGGAATAGACGTTTTCCGGCTTCAGATAGGTCGTAACCGGCACACCGGGTGCGTCGATGCCGCGCCCGATCCAGATCGGCTCGGCCTCGTCCAGCGCCACGACAACGCATTGCGGCACGTAAAACGACCAACCGTCATACCCCGTCAGATAGTGCATATTCGCCGGATCGGTGATAAACAGGACATCCAGTTCCATCTCCCGCATACGCTGTTTGCAAGCCGCAACGCGGGCATCGAATTCTTCTCTTGGAAAAACGGTCAGGCCGACGGTTTTGCTGGTATCCGTAGATTTCCGGTCAGTCCTGAGTGTCGTGGGCTGCAATCGCATAACTCCTCCGTGACGATGATTAAAGTTTTACTATCTTTAATCTTTCGCTGTTCTGTTGTCTATCAGATTACGTCAGCCGCCATCAGAAAACACAGCAGCAGGGTTTGATTTTAATGCTTTTCCGTGCGATATTTTGGCGGTTAAGTTTGAAGATTTGAATATATTTACCTTGAGGAGAGAGGCGATGATTTCCTGCCGTGATGCGATGGATATAATCAGAAAGACCGCAGAAGGGCGCAGGCCGGAAACGATCCTTTGCCCTGTGACCGGTATTCCCGGATATGTTGCGGCGGAGGATGTTGCCGCGCCGCTCTCGATTCAGCCTTTCGACAATTCGGCGATGGACGGTTTCGCCGTCATCCGCGCCGATCTGGAAAGCGCCAATGAAAACAGCCCCGCCGCGCTGCAGGTTGCGGCTACGGTTGCGGCCGGAGACAGCGCTGACGGCATCACAGTCGCGCGCGGCAGTTGCGCCCGTATCATGACCGGCGCGCCCGTTCCCGCAGGTGCGGATGCAGTTGTGCCGGTGGAGATGGCGGAAATGCAGGACGGCACGGCGCTGTTCAAAACCTGTCCACGCCCTTTCGATCATATCAGACGGGCAGGAGAGGATTTCAAAAAAGGCGATGCGGTGCTGGTCAAAGGGCAGATGCTGGGCGAGGCACATATTCTGCCGCTGGCAACGCTGGGCATTGCAGAGGTTTCTGTTTACCGCAAGCCGCGCGCGGCGTTTCTGGCCACGGGGAAAGAACTGGTTGACGATCTGGCAAAGCCGCTTTCGGGCGGGGAGATTTACAACTCCAACGGCCCTTACGGAAAGGCGGTGCTGGAGCGTCTGGGTGCGGAGGTGGTTGCGGCAGAGACTGTGCCGGATGATGCGGAGGCGTTTGCAGATACGCTTCAGAAGCTGGCCGGAGAGAATCTTGATCTGATCGTCTCCAGCGGTGCGGTTTCTGCCGGCGCGTTCGATTTCGTCCGCAGGGTGCTGGAGAAAAACGGCGCGGAGATCCTGTATCACAAAATCGCCATGAAGCCGGGCAAGCCCAACCTGTTCGCGCGCCTGCCAAACGGAACGCTTTATTTCGGCCTGCCGGGCAATCCGGTGGCGACAGCCGTAGGGCTGCGCTTTTTCGTTGATGCGGCGTTGCGCGCCATGACCGGACGCGCGGCGGAAAAACCTGTGCCTGCCGTTGCCGAAACGCCGTTTTCCAAAAAGCCGGGATTGCAGATGTTTTTAAAGGCCGATGCGCGCATCGGGGAGGAGGGGCGGCTTGCCGTGCGGTTTTCCGCAGGGCAGATGTCGTTTATGGTGCACCCGTTCCTGACGGCGAATTGCTGGGCGGTCGCACCGGAAGCCGCTTCGGAAATCCGCGCGGGAGAAACGGTCGAAATCTATCCCTTCTTTCCGCATTCCGGTATTGTTTAGAAATTTTTTACTGTTCGCGGCGCAGGCGCTGCCATGCGGCGACGTTGCGGTTATGCTCGGCCAGTGTGCGGGCAAAAGCGTGGCCGCCCGTGCCGTCGGCAACAAAATAGAGGTAATCGTGCCGTGCCGGATTGACGGCAGCCTCGATGCTGGCGCGGCCGGGATGACAGATCGGCCCCGGCGGCAATCCTTCGATATAATAGGTGTTATAGGGGTGTTCCAGCCCCCAGTCGCGGCGCAGCAACTGCCGCGTCATCGGATTTTTGCCGCCATTGGTCAGCGCATAGATCACGGTCGGGTCGGTTTGCAGCTTCATACCGCGACGCAGGCGGTTGACAAAAACACCGGCGACTTTTTCGCGTTCTGCGCCGATTCCGGTTTCCTTTTCGATGATCGAGGCCAGAATTAAAGCTTCTTCCATCGTTGTAAAGGGCAGGTTTTCGGCACGGCTGTCCCATGCGTTTTGCAGAACGCGATCCATTTTTCCGCGCATACGGGCAAGCAGCGCCGCGCGCGTTGTGCCGCGGGTAAAGGCATAGGTTTCGGGAAACAGCGTGCCGTCGGCGGGAATTTCGGCAATATTGCCTGTCAGCGCGTCATGCACGTTTAAAAGCGCCACAATCTGATAGGAGTTCAGCCCTTCGGGGATGGTGAGCGTGTATTGATGCATCTTTCCCGAAACGAGGGTATCGATCACGCTGAAAACCGAAGCCTGTGCAGAAATATCATATTCGCCCGCGCGCAGGGATTTATCGGCATTTTTGATGCGCGCGCCTGCAATGAACAGCCAGTCGTAACGGATGATGTTTTCCTTTTGCAGATGCCGTCCGATGGCGGCGACGGAAGATCCCGGTGCGATATGCACCAGCGCGTCCTGCGCCAGCGGGCCGGGGCGGGATAATTCGTAATAGGCCCAGATT
>SKHU01000004.1 GCA_007116755.1 Alphaproteobacteria bacterium | reverse complement strand
TGGCGTCCCCTACGGGATTCGAACCCGTGTTGCCGCCGTGAAAGGGCGGTGTCCTAGGCCTCTAGACGAAGGGGACGCAAAGGGTAAGCCTTCGAAAGCTCAAGGAAGCATTTTTTTACCGTTTTTCAAAACAAAATGCAAGCGGTTTCGCAAAGAAAAGCATTGATTTTTTACTGCCGTTATCTTTATAACGGGTTGTCCTGAAATACGGAGGTTTGCAAAGATTCCGACAGAAAAGAGAGATACCATGCTGACAAAAATCATTGCCGTTGCGGAACTGGACAAAAAAGAAAAACATGTCCGGCTTGAGGCGACCGAGAAAGACTGTGCGGAGCTGGCTGCGCGGCTGCGCATTCCGGAGATCGCAGACATCAAGGCCGAGCTGTCATTAAATCGCAAAACGCGCGGCGTTTATGTCGTGTCCGGCCGTATTTCCGGCCGCGCGACGCAGCAATGCGTTGTGACGCTGGAGCCGGTGGACACGCAGCTGGATACGGAATTCGCGCTAATTTTTACGGAAGATGTGAAGGAGAAAACCGACGATACGGTGCTGGGCGAAGCGGCCGCCGAGCCTGTCGAAGACGGCGTAATTGATCTCGGTGAAGTCATTGTACAGCAGATTTCTTTGGCGCTGCCGGATTACCCGCGCGCCGAAGGGGTGGATTTTACCGATTATCTGGAAGCACCGGAAGCGCTTGTGCCGCCGGAAGAACGCACACAGCGCCCCTTCGCAAATCTGCTGCAACAAGTGGCGGAAGAACAGGAAAACGGCGACCGGTAACGGGTGGTCATTATACCTGCTTTTACCCTCTTAATACGCCGCTGGTTTGTTTTTCAACCGTTGAAACGACTTTATCCGTGAAGGTTTTGAAATCGGCATCGGTCAGCGTGGCCTCGCGCGGCTGCAACGTCACGTAAAGCGCAACGGATTTTTTTCCTTCCGCCACACCTTTACCCTGATAGACGTCAAAAATATCCACGGCGGCGATCAGCTCCTTATCGGCGCTGCGTACGGCGCGGATCAGTTTTTCCGCCGGCAGGCTTTCATCAACGATAAAGGCAAAATCGCGGTGTGCGGGCTGCAGGGAAGAAGCGTTCAGCGGTTCGCGCGCCGGACCCGTCTGTTTTTTCGGCTGCGGCACATTGGCGGGAAAAACCTCAAAACCGTAAACGCGGGCATCAATATCCATTGCGTCCAGCACGGCGGGATGGATTTCTCCGAATTGCGCCAGAATATTGGGGCCGAGGCGGAAACAGGCCGAACGTCCGGGATGATACCAGTCCGGTGCATCTTCGGTCAGTTGCAGCTTGTCCACAGGTGCGCCGCAAGCGACGAGTGCTGCCAGCGCATCGGCTTTGATGTCGTACACATCGGCGGGGCGGTGCGCACCGCTCCAGTGGCGCGGCGCCATATCGCCCGTACGCACGGCAGCGGCGGTGATCACGTGGCCGTCTGCATCCGTGCCGGTATAGGCGTTGGCAATTTCAAACAATCCGGTATCGGGATGGCCGCGGGCGATATTGCGCGCTGCGCCTTCGATCAGATTAGGCAGCAGCGAGGGGCGCATCATATCCAGCTCGCTGCTGATCGGATTGCTCAGCGTCAGTGCGGTTTTGTGCTGATGCAGATTTGCACCGAAAAGTTCTGCGGTTTTTGAAGACATGAATGACCATGTCACCGTTTCCGATAATCCGCGCGCGGCCAGAATACGCCGCGTTTGCGACAGGCGCTTTTGCAAAAGGTTCAGCGGCGGCTGCATATTGTCATTGACCGGCAGGGCGCGGCTTTCAATATGGTCATAGCCGTGAATGCGCAGCACTTCCTCAACGATATCCGCACGGCCTTCGATATCCGGACGCCAGCTGGGAACGGTGATTGTCCAATCTGCGGATACGGTGAAACCCAGCGAGTCCAAAATCTCTTTCTGATGGTTTTCGGGCAGGGAGAGGCCGCCGAGTTTTTCAAGATATGCAGGGTCGTAGGAAACGGTTTTCTCCATCACGGGCGCGCTGCCTGCAATATGCACCGTTCCGGCCTCGCCGCCGCAAATTTCCAATATCATTTTGGTCGCGAGTTCCTCGCCGGTTTCGGCAAAAGCGGGATCGACGCTGCGCTCGAAACGGTAGCGCGCATCGCTGTCGATCTGCAATTTGCGACCGGTTTCCGCAATGGCAACGGGATCGAACAGTGCGCATTCCAGATAGACATTCTGCGTGTTTTCATCGACCGAAGACGACTCGCCGCCGATAATACCGCCAAGGCCGAGAACACCGCTATCGTCGCAAATCGCGACCATACCGCTGTCCAAAATGTAATGTTTGTCGTCCAGCGCGTCGAGTTCTTCGCCCTTTTTGGAAAAACGCACATGGATATTGCCTTTCAGCTTGTCTGCGTCATAAACATGCAGCGGCCGCGCGAAAGTAATTGTGAAGAAATTGGTGATATCGACCAGAGCGGAAATAGGGCGCAGACCGATGGCTTTCAGGCGGTTTTTCAGCCAATCCGGGCTTTCGGCGTTTTTGACATTCCGGATATAGCGGCCGATGAACATCGGGCAGGCTTTTTCCGCCTCCGGCAGAATGGTTACGCTGACCGGGTTTTCAAAACCGCCATCTACGGATGTGGTCTCCGGCTTTTTTAATGTGCCAATTCCGGCGGCGGCAAGATCGCGGGCGATGCCGTAGATACCGGCGCAATCGCCGCGGTTGGGCGTGAGCGCGATTTCAATCACCGGATCATCGATGCCGAGCGCAGCAGCGGCAGGGCTGCCGATTTTTGCATCGGCAGGAAGCTCGATGATACCGTCATGCTCGTCCGACAGGCAGAGTTCACGCTCCGAACACAGCATGCCGTGCGATTCGATGCCGCGGATTTTGGCCTTGCCCAGCGTGAAATCCGTTCCGGGAATATAGCTGCCGACAGGGGCAAAAACGCCTTTCATGCCCAGGCGGCAATTCGGCGCGCCGCAAACAACCTGTAATTTTTCCGATCCCGTATCAACGGTGGCAACGCGCAGCTTGTCCGCATCGGGGTGCTGTCCGCATTCCACGACCTCACCGACAACAAAGTTTTTAAACTCAGCCGCAGGATCGGAAACCTCTTCAACTTCCAGACCGATTGCTGTGAGCGTTTCGGAAATTTTTTCCAGCGGCGCATCCGTATCCAGATAGTCTTTCAGCCATGATAATGTGAATTTCATTCTATTGATCCCTCACGCGGTTTTTTGCATGCCGTTTGTGCCGAGAAGGCCGTCGAGGGCTTTCATCAATTCGGGCATGATTTCCTGCAAATCGCCGACAAGGCCGATATCGGCGATTTTGAAAATCGGGGCTTCGGCATCTTTATTGACGGCGATAATGATTTTGGAGTCTTTCATGCCTGCCAGATGCTGGATCGCGCCGGAAATGCCGATGGCGATATAGATTTCGGGGGCAACCTGCTTGCCCGTCTGCCCGACCTGATAATCATTCGGCACCCAGCCCGCATCAACCGCGGCGCGGGATGCGCCGATGGCCGCGCCGAGCTTGTCGGCCAGCGGCGGGATCAGCCGCTCGAATTCTTCCTTGCTGCCCAGACCGCGTCCGCCGGAGACGACAATACGCGCATCGCCAAGCTCGGGACGCTCGGATTCCGTCAATTCACGTTTGACGAATGCCGACAGGCCGGACTCCTGCGCTCCTGCAACATCTTCTATTGCGGCATTGCCGCCCTCTGCTAAGGCGGCATCAAACGCCGTCGGACGCACGGTCAGGATATTCAGGCTTTGCCCGCTTTCCACCGTGGCCAGCGCATTGCCCGCATAGACCGGACGCACAAATGTTGTCGCATTGACGATTTCGGTAATGTCGGAGATCATCTGCACATCCAGCAGTGCCGCAACGCGCGGCAGCAGATTTTTCCCGAATGTTCCCGCGGGTGCGAGAATATGCGTATAGCCGCCTTTTTGCGCCAAATCCGCAACCAACGGCGCGATATTTTCCGCAAGCTGGTGTTCCAGCGCCGCATCATCGGCTTTCAGAACTTTGGAAATTCCGGAAATTTTGGCCGCCGCCTCCGCCGCCGCATCGCAGGATTTTCCCGCCACCAGCAGATGAACCTCTCCGCCGAGCTTTTCCGCAGCAGTAACCGTGTGCAGTGTCGGGTTCTTCAGCGCCGTATTGTCATGTTCCGCAATTACAAGAATGGTCATGTTTTTTCTCCCTGTCATCCGGCAATACGGTTGCCGATTTTATCCATCATCTGCTGCACGATCTCGGCTGCAGAGCCTTCCAGCAACTCTCCGCCGCTGCGCTGCGGCGGTTCGGTGACTTTCAGCACCGCAACACGCGGCGCAAGATCAACACCGAAATCGGCGGCCGGAATTTTATCCAAAGGCTTGCGTTTGGCCTGCATAATATTGGGCAGCTTGACGTAGCGCGGCTCGTTCAAACGCAAATCCGTCGTCACCACAGCCGGCATTTTCAAAGACAGCGTTTCCAGCCCGCCATCCACCTCGCGCATGACCTGCAGTGTATCGCCGTCTTTTTTTATGTCCGAGGCGAATGCTCCCTGCCCCCATCCCAGCAGCGCCGCCAGCATTTGGCCGGTCTGGTTGTTGTCGCCGTCAATCGACTGTTTGCCGAGAATGACAAGATCGGCAGATTCTTTTTCAACAAGGTTTTTGAGAATTTTTGCCACAACCAGCGGCTCGACATCTTCTCCGGCTGTTTCAACCAGAACGGCGCGGTCGGCACCGATGGCCAGCGCCTTGCGCAGAATTTCCTCGCATTTGGCTCCGCCGATGCTGACAACGACGACTTCAGCGGCCTCGCCTTTTTCCTTCATGCGCACGGCTTCTTCCACCGCGATTTCGCAAAACGGATTGATATCCATTTTAACATTGGTCAGCTCAACACCGCTTTGGTCGCTTTTGACGCGCGGTTTCACATAGGCATCAATGACGCGTTTTACGGGAACAAGAATTTTCATGCCGCTTGCCTCTTTATTTCAATTTTGCTATTAATTTTCTCCTCAACCGCCGCAAATCTAGCAAATTTAAAGGGTAAGGCAAAGAAAAAAAGCCCCGATAATGCGAACATTACCGGGGCAGACAGATACATCGAAGCGAAGTACTTGGGAGACGCTAACAGATAAAATCTGCTAGCGAATCGAGTTTGCAATGTTCAAATTAAAATGTCCAGCCCTAAATCGAAAAAAAGAGTATGGGCGGGATTAGCGATTAAAAACAATTACTTGCG
>SKHU01000298.1 GCA_007116755.1 Alphaproteobacteria bacterium | reverse complement strand
GTATCGGTAACCTGTTTCAAGCCTTTTTCCTCGACGATTGATGCCGCATCTTTGCCGCTCGTGAACATTTCGGCGAAGACATCCTTGGCGATACGGCCGGAGATTGTACCGTCGGAAATCAAATCGACCAGCCCGCCGAGCTGTTCTGCGCTGACAGGGCTTTCATCCAGCGTTTTATCGGCTTTGTTCAGCGCGCCCATCAATTCTGTTGTCACCCATGTCACGGCCAGTTTCGGATCGCGTCCTGTTGCCACTTTTTCAAAATATTCGGCGCGGCGTTTTTCTGCGACCAGTACGCCTGCATCATAGGCATTCATGCCGTATTCTTTGATATAGCGGTGCTTTTTTTCGTCCGGCAATTCGGGCATATTGTCGTTGATCCTGTCGATCAGGCTCTGCTCAATGACCAGAGGCAGAAGATCGGGATCGGGGAAATAGCGGTAGTCATGCGCATCCTCTTTCGAGCGCATCGAGCGCGTGATGCCTTTGGCAACGTCGAACAGCCGCGTTTCCTGCATAATTTTCCGGCCGTTTTCAATCTCTTCGATCTGGCGGCGCGCTTCGTATTCGATGGCCTGCTGGATAAAGCGGATCGAATTCATATTTTTGATTTCGCAGCGCGTGCCGAATTGCTCTCCCGGGCGGCGTACGGACAGGTTGACATCGCAGCGCATGGAGCCTTCATCCATATTGCCGTCACATGTGCCGAGATAGCGCAGAATCGCGCGGATTTTTGTGATATAGGCCGCAGCTTCCTCGCCGCTGCGCAGATCGGGTTTGGAGACGATTTCCATCAGCGCATTGCCGCTGCGGTTCAGATCGACATAGCTTTTTGTCGGGTGCTGGTCATGCATGGATTTTCCGGCATCCTGCTCCAGATGCAGCCGCTCGATACCGATTTTCTTGACCGTGCCGTCGGACAGGTCGATCTCGATAACGCCTTCGCCGACGACCGGAATCTCGTATTGCGAGATTTGATAGCCCTGCGGCAGATCGGCATAAAAATAGTTTTTGCGTTCGAATACGGAGGTGGTGTTGATTTGCGCATTCAGTCCCAGACCGGTTTTCACCGCCTGTTCGACGCAATATCTGTTGATGACGGGCAGCATGCCGGGCATGGCGGCATCAACAAGGCTGACCTGCGCATTCGGCGCGGCACCAAATTCCGTTGCGGCACCGGAGAAAAGCTTGGATTGCGCCGTGACCTGCGCGTGGATTTCCAGCCCCATGACGATTTCCCACGGTCCGGTTTCACCCTCGATCAGCTCTGCCATCAGATATTCTCCTGAAAAAATAGAAACAAAATGCACCGCACCTTAGCAGGAACAGGGGCTTGGGGCAAGAGTTATGACATTATTTTGGCGATTTTGGCGCACGGGTTTTCAGTGTTTTGCGTCCGCGGGCTGTTTGTTGCGCCGGCGGCTGTACGGCATCGCGCGTAAAGGTGGATTTGCGGCCGATATGCCGGAAGTTCTGTCTGATCCAGTCATCGGCGGCTTTGCGGCCTGCCGCGTAAAGCTCGTCGATATGGTCGCGGTCAAAACACATCATATGCTCGGCCTTGAGTTCCTTGCCGATTTGAATGCCGTGGGTGCGGATTTCGCGGAGGCCAAGCGCTTTTGCCGCTTTGGGATTTTGTGCAATCCGTGCATTGTCGCGGCCGATTTCTTCGAGATCGCGGCGCAGCGAGGCGTTGTTGGTAAATTCCATCAAACGGTCAATGCCCGATTTGATCGGCGCCATACCGTCGCGCTCTTGCATATGGATGGTCTGGATCACCAGAATATCGGCGGCATCACCGTCTTTTAGCGGCGCGATTGCGGGGTTGGCGAGATAGCCGCCGTCCCAGTACAACCTGCCGTCGATTTCCACCGCGCCGACAATCAGCGGCAGGGCGCAGGAGGCTTTGACGGCTTTGGCCGTCACATCGCTGCGGTCGAAAATTCTTTCTTTATGTGCGTTGATATCGGTGGCGGCAACAAAAAGCGGAATGCCGTCCTTTTTGCTCCGCAGCGTATCGAAATCAATGATTTTTTCAAGCTGCTCCTCGAACAGACCGTCTTTGCCGTTGATCAGCGACATGGTCGTGCCTTGCGTAAAGGCCTTGAAAGTTTTGACCAGATCGCCTGCGGCGGTTTCCGGCATAACCTGTTTCAGCATGCGGGATAACATGCGGTTTGACTTGCTGCCGGCACCGCCGAGATAGGGCACATTCTTGACGACCTCGTCATAGGCCAGCGTGTTCCACAGTTCTTTCAGCTTGTTTTTTGCGCCCTCTGCCCCGTTTTCATCCAGCCCCGAGGCCAGCGCCGCAGCATTCATCGCCCCGGCACTTGTGCCGCTGACGGCAGTAATCTCGATACGCTCGTCTTCCAGCAGGCGGTCAAGCACGCCCCATGTGAACGCGCCATAAGCCGCGCCACCCTGCAGCGCCAATGCAATTTTCTTTTTCTTTACCGGTTTTTGTGCCATAACGGAGTTATTTACCATATTTACACTGATGTGGCAATCAAAATTATTTCAGATTCTGCAAATAATCCAAAGCGCCCTGCAAAATATGCGCGGCAGCAAGCTTGTCGACAACCTCGCCGCGGCGTTTGCGGGTCATATCCGCCTCGTCGATCAGCATACGTTCGACGGCGGCGCTGGACAGGCGCTCGTCCCAGAAGGCGATCTGCGGTTCCTGCCCGAAAAAATCCGTGCGTGCGATCAGGTTGCGCGCAAATTGCCGTGCCGACTGGCAGCGCGGCCCCTCTGTGCCGTCCATATTGACGGGCAGGCCGATGATGATAAAGCCGGTCTTATAGTCATCCATAATGCGTTTGAGCTGTTCGATGTCTTTTGTGAATTTTGTGCTGCGGATGGTCTCCCGCGGCGAGGCGATCATCCGCGCCGTGTCCGAGACGGCGATGCCGATATTCTTGCTGCCGTGGTCGATGCCCAGAAGCGGTGCGCGCGGCGGCAGAGCGGCATTTAATTCTTCCAAAGAGAGCAATCCCATGTTATATGTCTGTCTTGTTGTTTTGAGGAGTTATGACACCTTATATAGAGAGGTTGAGTGTAAATGTCCATTGATACGCAAACCGTCGAAAAAATCGCGCGTCTGGCGCGCATCAAAGTGACGGAAGATGAAAAAGCCAAATTTGCAACCGAGCTGGACGGTATCATGCAGTGGATCGAGCAGCTTCAGGATGTCGATACCGACGGGGTGGAGCCGCTGACTTCCGTTGTGGATATGACGCTGCACATGCGCGAAGATGCGGTGACCGACGGAGATATTCAGGAAAAAGTGCTGGCAAACGCACCCGAAACGGCGGAAGGTTTTTTCGTGGTGCCGAAAGTGGTGGAGTAAAGTGTTTTATGGCCGGACAATATTTTGTCTATATGCTGGCCAGCAAAAAAGATGGTGTGCTTTATATAGGCATTACGAATGATTTGATACGGCGTGTTTATAAGCACAGGAACGGTTTAGTAAAAGGATTTACAAAAAAATACCATGTAAAGCGTCTGGTGTATTTTGAATGTTTTGACAATGCAGAGCAGGCGATTTTACGGGAGAAAGTTTTAAAAAAATGGGAGAGGGCTTGGAAAATCGAACTTTTGGAAAAACAGAATCCGAATTGGAACGATTTGTATGAGACTGTAGCGGGGTAAAAGATTCCCGCGTACGCGGGAATGACAACGCCCTGTACTGTCATCCCCGCGAAAGCGGGGATCTTAATAAAACCGATGTTTTGAAGCTTAAAAAGCGAATAGGGAATTAAAGAGATGACAGGATTGACGGAACTGACAATCAAACAGGCTCTGGACGGGCTGGAACGCGGCGAATTTACATCCGTGGAACTGACGGAGGCGCATCTGTCTGCGATGCAGGCGGCAAAAAATCTGAACGCATTTGTCACCGAAACACCGGATCAGGCACGGGAGCAGGCCAAAGCATCGGATGCCCGCCGTCAAAAAGGCGAGGCCGGATTTCTGGACGGCATTCCGGTGGCGATCAAGGACCTGTTTTGTACGGAAAACGTGCAGACTACGGCATCAAGCAAAATTCTGGAAGGCTTTAAGCCGCAATATGAATCGACCGTGACGCACAATATGTTCGATCAGGGCGCGGTGATGCTGGGCAAAACCAATCTGGATGAATTTGCGATGGGGTCGTCGAATATGACGAGCGCTTTCGGCAATGTGCTCAACCCGTGGAAACGCAAAGGCGATACGACCGATCTGGTGCCGGGCGGTTCGTCGGGCGGTTCGGCTGCAGCGGTTGCCGCACGTGTCGCGATGGGCGCGACGGGAACGGATACGGGCGGTTCAATCCGTCAGCCGGCTTCGTTTTGCGGTATTGCCGGTATCAAGCCGACTTACGGGCGCTGCTCGCGCTGGGGCGTGATCGCCTTTGCGTCTTCGCTTGACCAGCCGGGCAGTTTTGCCCGCACGGTGGAAGATAACGCGGTTATGCTGCGCGCAATGGCGGGCTATGACCCGAAAGATTCTACCTCCGTCAACCGCCCTGTGCCCGATTATGCGGCGGCGCTGACAGGCGATATTCGCGGCCTGAAAATCGGTATTCCGAAAGAATACCGCGTGGACGGCATGCCGAAAGATATTGAAGATTTGTGGCAGCAGGGGATTGACTGGGCGAAGGAAGCGGGCGCGGAGATTGTCGAGGTCAGCCTGCCGCATACGCAATACGCGCTGCCGACTTATTACATTATTGCGCCTGCGGAATGCTCGTCCAATCTGGCACGGTATGACGGCGTGCGCTACGGTCTGCGCGTGGAAGGCGAAACGCTGGACGATATGTATGAAAAAACCCGCGCCGAAGGTTTCGGTGACGAGGTCAAGCGCCGTATCATGATCGGCACTTATGTGCTGTCGGCCGGATATTACGATGCCTATTACAACAAGGCGCGCAAAATCCGCAAAAAAATCTGGCAGGATTTTGTCGATGCCTATCAAAAATGCGATGTCTTGCTGACCCCGACCGCACCTTCTGCGGCATTCGGCATCGGCGAGAATATGGACGATCCCGTCAAAATGTATTTGAACGATGTGTTCACCGTTCCGGCCTCGCTGGCGGGAATGCCGGGCATGTCCATACCCGCAGGTCTGGATCAGGACGGGCTGCCGCTGGGATTGCAGATTCTCGGTCGCCCGTTTGATGAGGAAACGGTTTTGCGCGCATCCCAAGCTATTGAGAAGGCCGCCAATTTTACCGCCATGCCGCAGCTTGCCGCAAAAATCGCCGCCTAGGGTCTACACACAAAGGAAATAATGTGATTCAATGGTTTGAATTTTCAGTTGAGGAGGAAATCAAACATGGATCGTTATTTTTACTTATCAGAGTGCCAATGGTCGGCCATTCAGCCGC
>SKHU01000015.1 GCA_007116755.1 Alphaproteobacteria bacterium | reverse complement strand
TAACGCCGTCAATAACCAGCGTATGGCCGGCATTGTGCCCGCCCTGAAACCGCACGACCAGATCGGCGCGATGCGCCAGCCAGTCCACGATTTTGCCCTTGCCTTCATCGCCCCATTGCGACCCGACGACAACCACATTGCCCATATCCGCCTCTTTTCTGCGATAAGTTTGACCCGTTTCATATTATGCTATAAATGTAGCGTTTCCAATGTCTTTATGAACATGGTATAAAACAATCTGGACGGGAAAGGATTGTCGGGGCGGAGCAAATGGCGCTTTTGGTGATGAAATTCGGCGGCACGTCTGTGGCCACGATCGAGGCGATTGAAAATGTCGCGGATAAAGTCGCGTCCGAAGTGCGGGCCGGGCATCAGGCCGCCGTTGTCGTTTCGGCGATGGCGGGGGTGACCAACCAGCTTGTGTCCTATTGTCAGGAGATCAGCCCGCTGCACGATGCGCGCGAATATGACGCGATCGTTTCCTCGGGCGAGCAGGTGACGTCGGGGCTGCTGGCGATGGCGCTGCAGAAACGCGGCATCAATGCGCGGTCGTGGCAGGGCTGGCAGATTCCGGTGCTGACCGACGGCAGCCACGCCAAGGCGCGAATCGAGGATATCGACACGGAAAAACTCCGTGCGCAGTTCGACGGCAATGCCGTTGCCGTTGTCGCGGGTTTTCAGGGCGTGACGAAGGCAGGGCGTATTGCCACGCTGGGGCGCGGCGGCTCCGACACTTCGGCAGTGGCGCTGGCCGCAGCGCTGAAGGCCGATCGCTGCGATATTTATACCGATGTCAAAGGCGTTTACACCTGTGATCCGGGTATTGTGCCGAAGGCGCGCAAGCTGAAACAGGTCGGTTATGAGGAAATGCTGGAAATGGCCTCGGTCGGCGCGAAAGTGCTGCAGACGCGCTCGGTCGAAATGGCGATGAAGGAAGGCGTACGCGTACAGGTTCTGTCCAGTTTCGACGATGCGGTCGGCAGCGATTTAAAAGGAACTCTGGTTGTCAGTGAGGAGGAATTGATGGAAAAAGCCCTGATCAGCGGCGTAACATGCAGCCGCGACGATGCAAAAATCACGTTGCGCAACCTGCCCGACAAGCCGGGTGTGGCCGCCAAGATTTTCGGCCCGCTGGCGGAATCGGGTGTCAATGTCGATATGATCGTCCAGAATATCGCCGCCGATACCAAAAAAACCGATCTGACCTTTACCGTTCCGCGAGCCGATTTGCAGCGGGCGATCAGTATTTTTGAAAAATCCGTCCAGACGGAGGAGTCGCTGGCCGAATGCGAAATGGAACACAGCAGCGATGTGGCGAAAATCTCGATCATCGGGATCGGCATGCGCAGTCATGCCGGGGTGGCGCAGAAGATGTTCAGTACGCTGGCGGAAAAAGGCATTAATATTCAGGTGATTTCAACCTCCGAGATTAAAGTCAGCGTGCTGATCGGCGAGGAATATGCCGAACTGGCGCTGCGCGCGTTGCACACAGCCTACGGTCTGGATGATGACGGGTAAGAAAACACCGGCGAAAAAGAAAACCCCGCCGAAAAAAACGGCAAAAAAAATCACGCTGGCGGTGCTGCTGCGGCGGATCGACCGTCTGCGCGAAACCTATCAGGATATCAGCAAGGAACAGGATACGGAATTCCGCGCGGCGTTTCTTGATCTTCTCAAAGCGGCGCAAAGCTGTTTTCCGGCCACGGATTTTCTGTGCTATCTCGCGCCGAAAAACCGCCGCCCGCTGTTTATCAACGGCATCGTGCAGAACAGGCGTTATGAAGACAAGCGCATCGGCGACGGTTTTGCAGTGATGGATGCGCTGATTGTGCAGAAAACGCCGCTGCTGGTTTCGGGAAAATTCGACGACCTGCCGCTGCGCACCAAAGAAGGGGCGTTTTTGGGTCTGCCGGTTTTCGATCATAAAATGACGGTGCAGGGGGGATTTATCTGTTATACGCGCAAAACGGATGCGATGACCGATGCCCATATCAACGGGCTGCATGTGCTGGCCGTGGCGCTGGCGGCGCTGATCCGGCACCAGACGGCGGCGCAGCTGATTTCCCCGGCGGCGCGGGAAAAACAGCGCGACGGCATAGCGCCGCAATCGGGACGGCGGCGGCAGAACACGGCCTCCTACCGCCGCGACCGTGAAAAAAAACCTGTCACCGTTTATACGCCGCGTGCCACACATATCACCGGCACGGCCTTCGGCAGCGGGATCGGCATCGGCTCTGCCGTGCTGCACGGCGCACCGCAGGATATTGCGCAATATGCCGCCGGCAGCAAAAAGGTTGAAGAACAGGCGCTTGAGGCGGGTATTGCCCGGCTGATCGCCAAAAATGAAGAGGCGCTGAAAACGCAGGAGCGGTTTTTGTCAAAAGAGGCCGTGGAATGCCTGAAAATGCACCAGATGCTGCTACGCGATCCGATGTGGCTCGACCAGATTAAACAGGGCGTTGCGCTCGGCCTGTCCGCACCGGCGGCGGTAGAATTTGCGCGCCAGAAAACATGGTTTGCGCTGGCGAAAATTGCCGACCCGTATCTGCGCGACCGTTTTTCCGATATTAGCGATTTGTCCGACAAGCTGCGTCTGGCACTGGAGGGAGAGGGAACGGAAGAGGCGCCGGACGGCGCGGGCGGCGAGATCGTTCTGGTGGCGCACAGTCTCGGCGTGTCCGGTCTGATGGAATACGATATGCGCGCCGTGCGCGGCATTATTCTTGAAAGCGGCAGCATTTCCAGCCATATCAGCATTATCGCCGCAACAATGGATATTCCGATTCTGGGGCAGGCGCCCGAGGCGATGCTGCAGATCAATCCCGGCGACAAGGTGATTATCGATTCCGACCAGTCTGTGGCCTTCGTGCTGCCCGAAGCGCCGACACTGCGGCTTTACAAGCGCAAAAAGGCGCAGATGCGCCAGCGCGAACGTTATCTCAGCCTTTTAAACCGTCACGGCAGTCCGGAAAACATCACCCGCGACGGCGTGAAAATTCATTTATATATGAATGCCGGTCTGCCCTCGGAAATGCCGCTGATGCACGATTACGGTGCGGCGGGAATCGGGCTGTTCCGTACCGAGCTGACCTTTATGGGCTGGACGCGCTATCCCAGCGTGGCGACGCAGGCGGACATGTATAAAAAAGTGCTGGATCAGGCGGGCGCGGACAAACCTGTGCTGTTCCGCACGCTGGATATCGGCGGCGACAAGCCGCTGCCCTATTTCGATGCGCCGGAGGAGGAAAACCCCGCGCTGGGCTGGCGCGCGGTACGCATCGGGCTGGACAGGCCGGCGATTTTGCGCACGCAGTTTTCCGCTTTTCTGCGCGCGGCGGGCGATCTGGAACTGCCGCTGTCGGTGATGGTACCGCTGGTGACGGAGGCGGCAGAAATTCGCCAGATTCGCAGCTTGCTAGACTCGGCGGCGGCGCGGCTGGAGGCGGCGGGGCAGAAACTGCCGACGGATATCCGTCTGGGCGTGATGCTGGAAGTGCCTGTGCTGCTGTGGCAGCTGGATGCGGTGTGCCGCAATGTGGATTTTATTTCTGTCGGCACGAACGACCTGATGCAGTACCTGTTTGCCGCCGATCGCGGCAGCGCCTTGATGTACGGGCGGTATGATTTCCTCTCCCCGCCGATGCTGCGGGTGATGCGGCAGATTGTCGAAACCTGCGACCGGCACGGCACGCATGTCAATGTCTGCGGCGAGGCGGCGGCGCAGCCGCTGGAGGCAATGGCGATGGCGGCGCTGGGCTATCGCAACCTGTCGATGCCGGGCGCGCGGATTCCGTTGATGCGCAATATGTGCGCCGGTCTTGATATTGCCGCGTTAAAGCCGTATATAGAAAGGCTGATGCAGACGGAAGAGCATAGTCTGCGCAATGCGCTGCTGGCCTTTGCGCAGGATCGCGGAATCGGCATATTTTAAATTTATTTTTTTTATGATGGGACAAGCCGCTTATGACGACGGGTGAACACAATACGGGCGAGACAACCGGTGCCTATCTGCGCCGCATCCGCGAAGAAAAAAATCTGACATTGAAACAGGTGGCCGAACCGATCAATCTGCGCGCCGGACAGCTGGAGGCGATTGAAAAAGGCGATCTTTCCGCCCTGCCCGGCACGGTTTATGCCATCGGATTTGTGCGCAGCTATGCCGCGCAGCTTGGCCTGAACGGCGAGGAGGTTGCGCAGCGTTTCAAAGCCGAACATGCCGCCGCCGCGCAACAGCAGACGGAGCTGAATATTTCCCCGCCGATGCAGGGAACGCAGCTGCCCTCGCGCGGCGTTCTTGGCGGTGCGGCGGCTATTTTTGTTTTGGTGCTGCTGTTCTGGGCGGTGTTTCTGCGCAGCGATAACGGCGATCCGGCGGTAGAAACGGCCAAACTTGCTTCCGTGCCGGAAGTGCCGCCGCATTTGCGCGTAGCGGATATTACGCATCTTCCGCCTGCGGAGGGCGAAATCGATATGCTGCTGCATGAGCTTTCCGTCAACGGAGATATGACGGACGAACAGACGGACGAAGAAGAAACGGCGCAAACGGAAGAGGTAACGGTAACGGAAACAACCGCGCAAACAGCGGCACAGGCGGCAGCACAGACGGCGGCACAGGCAGAAGAAGCGGCGCGTCCGCGCCCTGCCCCCGTTCCACCCGCGGCAGAAGAACGCCACCGCCAGACCACCGTACAGGAACAGCGCCGTGCAACAGCGCCCGTAACGGCAACCGAGGAATTCGGCGCACCGGCACGGCAAAGCCGCATCACGCTGCATGCAACGGATTCCAGCTGGATTCATGTGCGCAGCGCCGAAGGCGAAACGTTGTTCCAGCAGGTTTTGCGCCCCGGCCAGCTTTACCGCGCACCCGATCAGCCGAATATGCGGCTTGATACGGCCAATGCCGGCGGGTTTGATGTTTATGTGGACGGCGAAAAAGCCGCGCCGTTCGGCCGCGCGGGCGATATTATCCGCGGCATCACGCTGGATGCGGACGAGATCAAACGCAGAAGCGGACGGCGGTAAGGCAATGGCGGGATCGTCTTTTGCGCATAAACTCGATCAGGTGCTGGCGCGGCATCAGGAACTCTCCGCGCTGATGTCCACAGGCAGCCTGTCTTCCGAAGATTTCACCGCCATGTCGCGCGAATATGCCGAGCTTTCGCCCGTGGCGGAAAAAATCGAAGCCTATAAAGCCGCGCAATCGGAAATTGATGATCTCAAAACGCTGCTGGCCGATGCGGAAACCGAAGGCGAAATGCGGCAAATGGCCGAAGACGAGCTTTACGCGCTGGAAAAAACCCTGCCCGATCTGGAACAGGACATCCGCATTGCGCTGCTGCCCAAAGACGAGGCGGACACCAAAAACGCAATTCTCGAAATCCGCGCCGGAACGG
>SKHU01000291.1 GCA_007116755.1 Alphaproteobacteria bacterium | reverse complement strand
CCAGTGCGACATGTTCTAAAAATCCGCCAAGCGTTTCAAATTCACCGATGGCGGCGACAAATTCTTTCAGGTTTTCAAGCCGCCCCGGCGCTTCGACGGATTTGTCCTGTTTCCACATATCAACATAACCGGATTCCTCTAAAATAATTTCTGCCAGTTCTGCGGGCGGTATTTCCGCGGCCTGTCCGCGCCAGCGCAGAAAGCTTTGCGTCAGGTCAAACAGCGTTGATCGCAGTTTCGGACGCAGCGCATCCGTTTCGCACAACCGCAAACAGGCTTCAAACAGCGGTACGCCATCGCGGCGGGCGCGGTCGTGAAGATCAGCCAGCGCCGCGGGGCCGACGCCGCGTTTGGGCGTATTGACAATGCGCTCGAAGGCTAGATCATCCGCCGCCTGCACCGTCAGCCGCAGATAGGCGACGGCATCGCGGATTTCCCTGCGCTCGTAAAAACGCGGTCCGCCGATGACGCGGTAAGGCAGGCCGATCGTCATAAAGCGTTCTTCAAATTCACGGGTCTGAAATCCGGCGCGCACCAGCACGGCGATCTCGTTCAGCCTGTGTTTTTGCCGCCACAGATTTTCGATGTCCTCGCCGATCTCGCGCGCCTCCTGTCTGCCGTCCCAGACCTGCCGCAGATTGATTTTTTCGCCTGCATCGCTCGCGCTCCACAGATTTTTGCCCATGCGTCCGGCGTTATGGGCGATCAGCGCATTGGCGGCGTTCAGAATTTCGGGGGTGGAGCGGTAATTCTGTTCCAGCCGTACGATTTTCGCATTCGGGAAATCTTTTTCAAAACGCAGAATATTGCCGATATCCGCGCCGCGCCAGCCGTAAATCGACTGGTCGTCATCGCCGACGCAGCAGATATTGCCGTGTTTTTGCGCCAGCAGCCGCAGCCACAGATATTGCGCGGTATTGGTGTCCTGATATTCGTCAACCAGCAGATAGCGGAACTGGTCGTGATAAAGATCCAGCAGATCGCGGTTGGCCGGGTCTTTTAAAACGGTAATCATATGCAAAAGCAAATCGCCGAAATCGCAGGCGTTCAGGTTTTTCAGCCTGTCCTGATACAGCCGGTACAGTTTGGGCATGCGCCCGCCGGCGATGCGGCTGCCCTCTTCCTCCCCGATATTTTCGGGCTTCAGGGCGCTGTTTTTCCAGCGGTCGATCACACCAGCCAGAATGCGCGGTGTGTATTTTTTCGTATCCACGCCTTCGGCCTCGGCAATCTGTTTCAACAGCCGCATCTGGTCGTCGGTATCGATAATCGTGAAATTTGAAGTCAGGCCGATGCGTTCGGCGCAGCGGCGCAGCATCCGCGCGGCCAGCGAGTGAAACGTGCCGATCCACCAGCCCTCGACAGGGCGGCCGTCCAGCAGCGCGGAAACGCGGTGTTTCATTTCCTGCGCCGCTTTATTCGTGAACGTTACGGCCATAATCTGGTGCGGCCCCGCCGTGCGCGTGGCCAGAAGATGCGCCAGCCGCGTTGTCAAAACGCGGGTTTTGCCCGTTCCCGCGCCTGCCAGCACCAGCAAAGCGCCGTCCAGCGCGGTGACGGCTTCGCGCTGCGGCGGGTTCAGCCCGTCCAGATAGGGGAAAGCCGCGTTTGACACGGAAGAATTTTCACTGCGGGCAGATGTGTTCATTGATGGAATTCGTTTTTGTTTTGCACGATTTTTCTTTATACTCGTTTTTAAAGCTTGCACCTATCTTAGGGAATGCTAACATCCTTATAAAGTGAAAAGCGCAATTTGATGCAGAAAACGGAGGTTTTGAAAAGAATGAATAAATTAAAACATATGACATGGGTGCTGGCGCTTGCGGTCGTAATGGCCGGTTGTACGCCGAAAAAACAGGAAGTGGATACGGGAGTCGGCGTAGATGACCGTACAGCGGTAACCGAATTTGATGACCGCGCCGTTGACCGCGACGGGATTGACCGCAGCGGTGTTGTGCCCGGTACGCAGCAGGATCTTGTCGTCAATGTCGGCGACCGCGTGTTTTTCGATTTTGATGCCTATAACCTGCGCGATGATGCCCGCGCCACGGTGGAACGTCAGGCCAACTGGCTGAAACAGCACCGTAACCTGACAGTGGTGATTGAAGGCCATTGTGACGAACGCGGTACGCGTGAATACAACCTTGGCCTCGGCGAGCGCCGCGCGCAGGCCGTACGCAATTATCTGGTGGCGCTGGGCGTTGAAGCCAGCCGCATCCAGACGATTTCCTACGGCAAGGAACGTCCCGCCGTTCTCGGATCCAATCCGACGGCATGGGCGCAAAACCGCCGCGGTGTGATGGTGGTCAAGTAACAGACGGAATATTGAAAGAAACGGCATGAAGGCGGCAGACACAAAACGGCTTGGGATACGGTATGTTTCCGGCGTTTGTCTCTGCGCGGCTTTCATGCTGTTTTCTTTTGCTTCTTTTTCCTCCCCGGCTTTTGCCGATCCGCAACAGACGGAAAACCGCATCCGCCATCTTGAGAGGCAGTTGCAAACGCTCAGCCGTGCCGTTTATCGCGGTGAAACGCCGCCGGCCGGCGCTCTTGATACGGGCGCGGGCGATAGCTCGACCATGGCGCATATCGAATTGCGCCTGTCCTATATGGAGGAAGAGCTGCGCAATCTGACCGGACAGATGGAAGAATACGGGCATGAAATCAGCCGTCTTAACCGCCGTGTTGAAGAGCTGGAAGGCGCGCTTGGTGCGCTAACGGTTGCTGCCCCGCCCTCCACCCGTCCGCCCGAGCCCGAAACCCGACCCGGCGCTCCCGGCGGTACAACTGTTTTTCTGCCTCCCGCCGGAGAAGAAACCCGTCCTGATCGCCGTGTGCCTGATCGCCGCGTGATTGATGATCTGCCCGACGGCGTACAGCCGCTGGGCGTTCTGCGCGTTCCCGAAGAAGGTGCGCCGCCGCGCGATGCACCGGAAGACACACCGGAAAAAGCCTATGAACGCGCTTTTTCCTTTATCCGCGACAGCAAATATGAGGATGCGGCGACAGCCTTCTCTGCCTTTCTGCAACGCTATGGCGACCATGCGCTGGCCGCCAATGCGCAATACTGGCTGGCGGAAACCTATTATGTGCGCGGCGAATTTGCGCAGGCCGCACGGCTGTTCGCGCAGGGCTATCAGAAATTTCCCGAAGGCAGCAAAACCGCGGATAACCTCCTGAAACTTGGTCTGTCGCTGGCGCGTGACAATAAAAAAGACGAGGCCTGTCTGGCGCTGGCGCAGTTGCAAAGCGAATTTCCCGATCAGGCCGGTCCGGTTCTGGAACGCGGCCGACAGGAACAAAAGCGTCTGGAATGTCCGTAACATCTGCCTCCCTTACATCTTTTCCGGTTTCTTCCGTTTCGGCGGCGGAGTTTTCCGCTGCGCTGGCGCAATGTTTCGGCGCAACGCCTGTGCCGCGGCATTTGGCCGTGGCGCTTTCGGGCGGGGCGGACAGTCTGGCGCTGACGCTGCTGCTGGCGGATTACGCCTCTGCAACCGGACGGCGGTTGACGGCGCTGATTGTCGATCACGGGCTGCGCCCCGAATCCGCCGCCGAAGCGCGGCATGTTGCGCAGATTCTGCAAAAACGCGGTATTGCGCACGACATTCTGACATGGAAGCCGGAAAACAGCCGCACCACCCAGCACCGCGCACGGCAGGCGCGTTACCGCCTGTTGACAGAGTGGTGTCATCATAACGCCGCGGGCGCATTGTTTTTGGGGCATCACCGTGAAGATCAGGCCGAAACCTTCTGGCTGCGTCTGGCCGCAGGCAGCGGCACAGACGGGCTGGCCTGCATGGCGCCGCTGCGCCGCGAGGGGGCGGAAGGGCTTGTGCTGGCACGACCGCTGCTCGGCTTTTCCAAATTGCGGCTTCGGGAAACCTGTGCGGCTTTCGGCGAAACACCCGTCGAGGATGCAAGCAATGCAAAACCGGCCTATAGCCGCAATATCCTGCGCCTGAACCGCGATGCGCTGCCGTTTGATGCGGAAAAAACGCTGCGCCTTGTCGATGTTTTCGCGCGGCTGCGCCGCCATATGTGCCGTCTGACGCAGGACGCGCTGCAGGGCTGTGCCGTGTTTTATGCGGCGGGGTACGCCGTCTTTGATCTGCAAACATGGCAGAAACTTCCCCAAGAGTTGCAAAAACGTACGCTTCATACCGCGCTGATGGCTGTGTCGGGGCGGGGGTATCCGCTCCGTACGCGTACACTTATGACGGCGCTGGAGGCAGCGCGCAGCAGAAAAAACGGCGTATTGACCTGCGGCGGCTGCATTCTGGAGACGGAGGGCGGGCGGCTGACACTCTGCCGCGAGGCGGCGGCGGTCACGCCTGTGCCTGTGACAACGCAGGAAACCCAGTTTGACGGGCGGCTGCGGCTGCGTTTTGATGCGCCGCTGCCGGAAAACGCGGTGCTGCATGTTCTGGGACGGCGCGGCGTATCGTTTTTACCCAAAGAACAGCGTAAAATTTACGAAAAACGCCGCCGTGCCCTGCCGCGATTCGCACGGCAAAGCCTTGTGACCGTAGAAAAACACGGAAGAATTCTTGCCCTGCCGCAGCTCGGCTGGCTTGATGCGGGGGTTTTTCCAAAAAACGGAAGAATTTCGGCGGAATTTTTTCCAAATGCGCCGATTTTTGCTATAGATATAGAGATTGTTTAGAACTGCCGTGCTACTATTAGGTAGGGTGTCGTAAAATCGGCAGCATCAAAAAAAAAAACGGCAAGGACGGGAACGGCGAGAAAAATGAGTGAAGATCCGAAAAACAAGAAAGACCCCGATAATGACGGCAATGAGGGATTCGGCCGCAGCCTGTTTTTCTGGCTGGTGGTGGTTTTGCTGCTGGTCGGTTTTTTCAACATGTTCAATCAGGGCGCGCCGCATGTATCAGGCGCGTCAACGGTTTCCTATTCTGATCTGATTTCCGATGCCGGTGCCGGAAAAATCTCCGATCTGACCATTCAGGGCGATGAAATTTACGGCTATTACACGGACGGGCGCAGTTTTGTCAGCTTTATCCCGCAGAATACCGATATTGTCGAGCGGCTGGAAAAAACTCCCGTGCGCATTGATGTCAAACCGAGTCCGGTAGAAAAACCGACTCTGTTGGGCGTTCTGCTCAACTGGTTCCCGATGCTGCTTTTGATTGCGGTGTGGATTTTCTTTATGCGCCAGATGCACGGCTCCAGCGGCAAGGCGATGGGATTCGGCAAATCCAAGGCGCGGCTGTTGACTGAACGCGCGGGACGCGTGACGTTCGAGGATGTCGCCGGTGTGGACGAGGCCAAGGCAGAACTGGAGGAAATCGTTGAATTTCTGCGCGATCCGCGCAAATTCCAGCGTCTGGGCGGCAAGATTCCCAAAGGTGCGCTGCTGGTCGGTCCGCCCGGAACAGGTAAAACCCTGATTGCCCGTGCCGTTGCGGGTGAGGCGGAAGTGCCGTTTTTTACAATTTCCGGCTCGGATTTTGTTGAAATGTTTGTCGGTGTCGGTGCCAGCCGTGTCCGCGATATGTTCGAACAGGGCAAGCGCAACGCGCCCTGCATTATCTTTATTGACGAGATCGACGCAGTCGGCCGTCACCGCGGTGCCGGTCTGGGCGGCGGCAATGATGAACGCGAACAAACCCTCAACCAGCTGCTGGTGGAAATGGACGGTTTCGAGGCCAATGACGGAGTGATCCTGCTGGCGGCCACCAACCGTCCGGATGTTCTGGATCCGGCGCTGCTGCGCCCGGGACGTTTCGACCGTCAGGTTGTTGTGCCCAATCCCGATATTGAAGGGCGCGAGAAGATTCTGAAAGTGCATATGCGCAAAGTACCGCTGGCCGCCGATGTCGAGGCGCGGATTATCGCACGCGGCACGCCCGGATTTTCCGGTGCGGAGCTGGCCAATCTGGTCAATGAGGCGGCGCTGCTGGCGGCGCGGCGCGGCAAGCAGGTTGTCGGTATGTCGGAATTTGAAGATGCGAAAGACAAGGTGATGATGGGGGCGGAGCGTCGCTCGATGGTGATGAGCGAAGACGAGAAAAAGCTGACTGCCTATCACGAGGCCGGACATGCCGTCGTCGCGCTGAACGAACCGGCTTCCGATCCGATCCACAAGGCGACCATTATCCCGCGCGGTCGTGCGCTGGGTCTGGTCATGCGTCTGCCCGAAGGCGACCGTATTTCCATGTCGCGTGAAAAACTTCTGGCCGATCTCGCCGTGGCGATGGGCGGCCGCATTGCCGAGGAAATGATTTTCGGCTACGGGAAAGTCACAACAGGCGCGTCCTCGGACATCAAAATGGCAACCGATATCGCCCGCCGTATGGTGACCGAATGGGGGATGAGCGACAAGATCGGTCCGCTGAATTACGGTGACGGCTCGCAGGAGGTATTCCTCGGCTATACGATGGGACGCGACAGCAAGATTATCTCTGAAGAAAAGGCCAATCTGATCGATTCGGAAATTCACAACATTGTCACCGAAGCCTATAAACGCGCGGAAAAAACCCTAACGGAGAAAAACAAGGCGCTGCACGGCGTGGCCAAGGCGCTTTTGGAATATGAAACGCTGAACGGCGAGGAGATCAAACTGGCCGCTGACGGCAAGAAAATCAAACGCGTCAACACCTCTGTCTCGGACAAAAAAACCAAATCCCGCAAGAAAGAAGGCTCTGTTCCGTCCGGCGGCGGTGCCGATCTCGGCTCTGCCGAACCCGAACCGCAGGCAGGGTGAATTTTTCCCATGCCGGATTATGCGATAGCCGTACACGGCGGCGCGGGTGCCATCCATAAAAATCTTGAACGCGAAGCGGAATACCGCGCCGTGCTGGACGCGGCGCTGGATGCCGGAAAATCCCTGTTGGAAAAAGGCGGTAGCGCCGTCGATGCATCTGTTGCCGCTGTTGCGGTGATGGAGGATTCGCCGCTCTATAATGCCGGACGCGGCGCTGTGTTCAACGCGAACGCGTTCTGCGAACTTGATGCTGCCGTAATGGACGGCAAAAGCCGGAAAGCGGGTGGTGTGGCCGGCGTGACGGAGATCAAAAACCCCGTTTATGCGGCTCTGGCCGTTTTGCGGCATTCGCGCCATGTGCTGCTTGGCGGGGCGGGGGCGCATGATTTTGCGCGTCTGCACGATGTGGCAACGGTGGAGAACGCCTATTTTCATACCGAAGAGCGGCTGCGGCAGCTGCATGAAGCGCAGGAAAAGGGGCGCGTCCAGCTCGATTTTTCCGAAGACGGGCAGGCGAAAGGCACGGTCGGCGCGGTGGCACGTGATCAAAACGGCGATCTGGCCGCTGCGACCTCCACGGGCGGTCTGACCAATAAATCAGCGGGACGTATCGGCGACACGCCTGTCACCGGTGCGGGCACTTATGCGGAAAACGGGATATGTGCGATCTCCTGCACCGGTACGGGCGACGAGATTATGCGGATCGTTATGGCGTATGACATTGCCGCACAGATGCGCTATACAGGCGCGGATTTCACCGCGGCGGCAAAGGCGGCGCTTGACAAACTTGCGGCTATTGACGGTGAAGGCGGACTGATCGGCATCACGGCAAAGGGAGAGATTTACCTGCCCTTTAACAGCAAAGGCATGTTCCGCGGCAGTTTCCGCGCAGGCGATGCGAAAAATTTCACCGCAATTTTCTAAGATTTATCCCTGACGACGGAAAGCCTTAAAACGGCCTAGCGCATAAATCTGCCGCTGTTGCCGCTGCCGTTCTTGCGATGCTTGCGGATTTCTGCCGTTTTCATGTCGTGCAGCATCTGTTCCTTCCAGGAACGTTCCGGCTCGGTCTGCGGTACGTCTTTGCGTCCGTTGACGGCGCGGCGCGCTTCTTCCAGCTTTTCGGGATCAAGATCAGGCCAGATGCGGTCAATCGTATTGACGAAATCCTTTGCCACGCGGTATACGGCGGAAGACTGCGTTTTCAACGCAATGTCACCGATTTTGCGCACCGTATTGTCCTTGTTTTCCAGACGGTCAAGGCACTGGCGCATAAAGCTGTTTTCCATTTTTTTCAGGAAGCCGTCCTCTTTTTCCGCTTTTTCTTCCCCGGCTTGCGGCTGCGGCTTTGCGGATTTGCTCCACAGGCCTTTCAGCGTGCTGACGACGGATTTGCCGACGGTTTCGGTGAAGGCGGCTTTCAGCGGTGATGTGCCGAAGGCTTTGTTGATATTCGGGCTTTCATCCAGACCGAAACCGCAATCATCGGCGATTTTTACCGCCAGTTCAATCGCCTGTTTCGGCGTCAGGTTTTTCAAAACGCCCTGTTTGTTCAGATCCATAACTTTCTCCATCGCCTCGGATGTCCAGTGTACGGGATCGGGCACCATCACGGCGGCGGAGGAACGGAAAGCCGACCAGTATTCACCGAATTTGCTGTCCTCGCCGAAACGCTGGTAATGGCGGATCAGCGCGTAGCTGTCGGCGATGCACTCCCAATATTGCGGCACATCATGGGTCAGCACCTTGTCCTGTTTGATCATATGTGCTGTGGCGGCATGGCCAAGCTCGTGATCCAGAACAAAAGTCTGCAGCAGATTGGGATCGTTCAGCTCTTTGGGCAGATAGTATTTGTCCTTGATCTGCTCCTGCAGCTTGTCGCCGAAGCTTTTGTCGAATGTGGCCACTGTGTTGGCCGTGCCGGAGCTGAGACCGCGCCAGACCAGTGTTTCAAAATGCAAATCTTCATTGCCGCCGAAAACAAGGCGGTTGCTGCCGGCCATGGTTTCCGCCGCAGGATCAACGCCCAGCACCATTGCCACGGGCGAGCCGGTTTTCAGAACCTGTTTGAGCATCTGTTCGCGCATAAAAATCAGACCTTTTTTAAATGCGGCCTCATTCTGTGCCTGCTTCTGCAGGATCGGGTTGCCTTTTTCCAGTGTGCGGCGACGCTGCAGCTCCGCCTCTTCTTCCAGAAGCGGGCGCACATCTTTCAAAAGCGCCTCGGTATCTTTGTAATCGCGCGGATCAATGATTTTGACCGTGTCTTTCAGTTCGGGAAATTCCTGATAAAATTCCTGTTTGATCTGTTCAACGGTATAGGTTTTCTTCTCCGGTTTGGCCATTGCGCGCCTCCTTCAGACATACAAATTTTTAAAGATCGTCTGAAAGATTAAGCTCTTTTCTGCGCTATATCAATACTTATCGAAAACTGTGGCCGGGGCGGCGGACGGACGCGCCGTTCTTGCCGGAAACGGCGGCGGAGGCCACGGCGGGTTTGGTGCGGGCAAAGCGTGAAGATGTGCCGGTTTTAAAAGAAATATTCCGCCCGATGGCCGCCGCATTATTTTGCGCAAGAATTCGGCCGGAGGAAAAATGTTTGTGGGTCGGATCGTTTTTTAAACTGCCGGGGCGGTTCAGAATTTTGTCGAGCCGGTTTTTGATTTTCTGTTTGAAAAATCCTTCGCGTTTTTGCCCGCCTTGCTGCGGATCGTCACGGTCGGTGACGGCACCGGCCATAATTTCGGCCTTTTTGCCGCGCTGTGCCGCGCCGATGGCGGTTTCCATCACGCAAACGCCTGCATTTCCGCCCATAATTTTGAGGTCTTTTACATTCTCCAGATATTTATCCGCCGTCATGCCGTTCCCTGTTTTTTTCTGCTTGTCCAGCGGAATGCCGGTCTGTCCTTCCATATGTTTGGCATAGGCGGGATCGGTTTTCGCATCCTCCGGCTTTGTGAACAGGTCAAAAAACTGTTTGCACATAACCGCCTCGTTGCGGCGCGGGCCGTGATCTTTCAGAAATTTGTCAAACAGTGCCTGATGTTTGGGCGGATTATTCGGATCAGTGGCATTAAAGCCCGTTTCCTCCAGATGTTTTGCGCTGCGCTGCGCGTTTCCGTTTCCGCCTTTTTCGGGCGGGTAGATTTCATTGCGGTCGCTCATCGTCACCCAGATGACGGGGGTGTTGCTGTCACGCAGGTTTTTGACCGATTTTGCAACCGAATCAAGATAGTTTTTCGCGCCTTTTTCATCCAGATGCTGCAACCCGCCAAGCTGGACATCCACGACAAGCCCTGCGCTTTCCGCCTGCAGAGGCTGAATTTCGCTGCTGCCGCCGCCGCGTCCCGCATATTTGCTGACAGGTTCCGTATCGTGTTTTTGCAAGGGTTTCGCCTTTTCCCGCTGTTTCCACCGTACCCGTCAATTATACCATATCTATGTATAATTCGGCAAATTTACGGGGTGCGGCGGTTCATGTAACGGCGCAGATTGCCGTGTTTTTGCACGGTGCGATCGCGCCGCTGCGCTTTGGCTTCGTTCAGGAATTTTTCCAGATTTTTCCGGTGTTTTTCGTCTGCAACCTCCGGCTTTGCACCGGCGGCCAGCAGCAGATCGATCATGGCGAAATTGCGCTGTTCCGCCGCCCATGTCAGCGCCGTGCCGCCGGCATTATCCCTGATATCGGGATTTGCGCCTTTGGCAATCAGGGCGGCCGCCAATTCGCTGTCGCCGCGTTGTACCGCCCACATCAGCGCCGTTGCACCGGATACGCTTTGCATATCGGGATCGGCTCCGGCGGCGGTCAGAATTTTTGCGCAATCGGCTTTGCGGTTGACGGTCGCAAAAATCAGCGCGGTTTCGCCGTATTCATTTTGTGCGTTCAGATCGGCTCCGGCGGAAATCAGGGTTTCCAGTGCTTCGGCGCAGCCGTCGCGCGCCGCCCAGATCAGCGGCGTATAGGCGGCAATATCGCGGCCTTCAATATCTGCGCCCCTGCGCAGCGCAGTGCGGATACCGGCCGGATTATTATTGTGTATCGCGCGGATCAAAGCTGGATCGATTGTGTCGAATTCCATCAGAAATTTTCCGTTTTTGTTCTTCAGCCTGGGGTTTTTTGCCCCTTAAACGGCTATGATCCTACAACCTCGAGTGTGTTATGTCAATACTGTTAATACTGTTAATTGCCGCTCCGCCCGTGCTGCGGTGTTTTCCGCGGTGTTTTTTGCGGGGAGGGGAACGGCTCCTCCGCCACGGCCAGATACAGAATCTCCGCTCCTTCAACGGCATTCGGATTGGGCAGGATGATAAACCCGTCGGCTTTCGCCGTAACGGTTTCTTTTCCGTCCGGTGACTGCGCGAGCAGATCGCCCTTTTGGACGGCTTCAAAATGCCGGAAGGGTCGCGCCGCCGTCATCGGCGTATTCAGGATAGCCGTGACCATTTTTGCGTAATGCGGCGTTTTGTTTTCCGGCGCGGAGGGTGCGGCCTCCGGCGCGATCAGCCCCAGATGCGCCATCGCCCGTAGCGCAGCTGTATAGGCAACTTCCGCATTTGCGGGGTCTTCATGCTGGCCGCATTCCAGCGTCACGCCGCGGCCGCCGCGGCCGCGCAGATATTCCGTCGTGCCCTGCGCGGCTTTGGCCTCGACACGGGAATCGTAAAACGCATTCGACCAGTCCCAGACGAAATGCTCTACGCCAAGCGCCTGCGCAAATTCCTTTTCTGCGGAGTCGCGACAGCCCATAAACACAAAAGGCGCGCCGCCGGCCGTATAGGAATGGATATCCAGCAGATAATCGGCCTCGTCCAGCAATGCGCAAAGCTGGTCGTCAAGATGGTCTTCATAGGCTTTGCGTTCCTGCGGCGGTTTCGGATAAAAGCTGCGGTTGAGATTGCGTTCCAAAAAGCGCGTATTGGCGGCATAAGCCCCCGGATTGGCAACAGGCACAATGATCAGCTTTCCGGCCTCAAGGCTGCGTGTGCCGCTATCCAGCTCCTCTTTCAGCCGCAGCAGCGCTTCGGGGCCGCAACGCTCGTTGCCGTGCACCGCACCGAAAATAACCAGCGTTTCGCCCGGCTTTTCGCCTTCATAGGAAAAATGTTCCACCACGGGCGGCGGCGTTTTGCCGCTGTCTTTGTTGTCGTTTTCATGTGTCATTTTATTGTGCCTTGTTGTTTGTGTTTGTGTTTGTGTTTGAGTTTGAGGTTTTCAGAAGTTCTGTCAGGCGGCCTTTGCCGCATCTTCCAGCACGGCGATGGCGGGCAGGGTTTTACCTTCGATCCATTCCAGAAATGCGCCGCCCGCGGTAGAGACATAGCTGAACCCGTCCTTGGCATTCGCCGCCGCCAGTGCCGCGACGGTATCGCCGCCGCCGGCAATGCTGGTCAAGCTGCCTTTCTGCGTGCGCTGCGCGACATATTGCGCCACGGCAACGGTTGCCGCATCAAACGGCTTGATTTCAAACGCGCCCAGCGGCCCGTTCCACAGCACGGTCTTGCAGCTTTCAAGTGCGGAGATGATATGCTGGATGGATTTTGTGCCGAGATCCAGCGCCATTTTCTCCGCCGCAATCGCATTGACATCAACGCAAGACGACGGCGCATTTTCCGCAAATTCCTCGGCAACAACAACGTCCAGCGGCAGCACAAGCCGGCAGTTTTGCGCTTCGGCCTCGCTGATGATGCGCCGCGCGGTATCCAGCATATCAGCCTCATGCAGGGATTTTCCGACAGCAAAACCCTGTGCGGCCAGAAAAGTATTGGCCATGCCGCCGCCGAGAATCAACAGATCGGTTTTTTTGATCAGATGCGTCAGCACGTCAAGCTTGGTGGACACTTTCGCGCCGCCGACAACGGCGGCAACGGGGCGCTCGGGATTCTCCAGCGCCGCATCCAGTGCGCGGATTTCCGCCGCCATCAACAGCCCTGCACAGGCAGGGCGCAGCTGCGCCAGCGCATGGGTCGAGGCATGGGCGCGGTGCGCGGTGGAAAATGCGTCATTGACGAAAATATCGCCATGCGCGGCGAGTTTTTCGGCGAAAGCGCGGTCGTTTTTCTCCTCTTCGGCGTAAAAGCGCAGATTTTCCATCAGCACCAGATCGCCTTCGTCCGGCGTGGTCAGGCAGTCGGGGGTAAAGGCAACCGCACGCCCCAGCAATGCCGCCAGCGCCTCGGCAACGGGCTGCAGGGAATAGGCGGTATTCGGCTGCCCGTCGGGACGGCCGAGATGCGAGAGCATGACGATGCGCGCATTTTTTTTCAACAGCGCCTCGATCGTCGGCAGCGTCGCCTTAAGCCGCGTATCATCACCGATCACGCCGTTTTTCAGCGGCACGTTGAAATCGGCGCGCAGAATGACGGTTTTTCCCGAAAGATCGCCGAGATCGTCAATTGTTCGGATGGGCATCGGTTTTTCTCCTTCTGTGTTCCTTTAAACTCAGCATTCTTTTTAAGTCTTCTGGGCGCGGGCGGCGCGGGTCAGGCGATCATTGATCGCCGCACCGATACCGCCGCGCGGAATATCCATGACGGCAATTCCTTTATACCCTTTTTGATCGGCTTCGTGAAGCATGGCAAACAGATTGGCCGCCGCTTCCGCAAGGTCGCCGTTTTCGCTGAGATTGAAAATATCCTCTTTCGGCACATTGCCCTTGCCGCGCAGCCCCATAAAACGCGTCGAACCAAAAGCCAGCAGCGCCTCCCCCTCCGTCACATCAACGGCCTGAAGGCGCAGCGGCGTTGCGGGGGCGTAGTGGCGCAACAGCTGCCCGGGGGAGAGTACCGCGCCGCTGCCGCTTTCTTCCGCAAAATCATAGGCGGTGCGCACCTCCTCGCCCAGCGTGTCGGCCAGCGCTTCCGGCAGGATAAAACCGGCGCGCAGCACCGTCGGCACATCACCGCACAAATCCAGCACGGTGGATTCCAGCCCGACGGCGCATCGCCCGCCCGCCAGAATCATATCGACAGCCCGCCCAAGGGATTTTTCAACATGCAGCGGTGCGGTCGGGCTCAAACTGCCGGAGATATTGGCGCTGGGCGCAGCGATGCCGCGACCAAGCGCGGCGATCAGCTCCTGCGCCGCCGGATGCGCCGGAGCCCGCAAGGCCACACTGTCAAGCCCCGCGCTGACCTGCGGCGACAGGGCGCAGTTTTTCCTGCGTTTCAAAACAAGGCTCAGCGGCCCCGGCCAGAAATGCGCGGCCAGAAGTTTTGCACGGGCATTTGTTTTGTCATCCGTTTCGGCATAGCGTTCGGCCATTTTCCAATCCGTGACATGAACGATCAGCGGATTGTTTTGCGGCCGCCCCTTGGCGGCAAAGATTCCTGCAACCGCCGCATCCGACTGGGCATCCGCACCCAGCCCGTACACCGTTTCGGTCGGAAACGCCACCAGCCCGCCCCCGTCCAGAATGGCGGCGGCCTGTGCAATCGCGTCTTTTGTAACGGGGAAAATTTTTGTCATGCGTCTTTTTCAGGCTTATGCGTGTTTATAAAATCAGGCAGGGCAGATTAGCAGATCAAGGAAAACCGCAGAACAAAAAAATGCAACAGACAGCGCAAGATCGCCTTTTTGGGACAGGCAAGCCGCATTGATACAAATAATGCGGCGGCTATAGGGGGTTTGGTAGTAGATAAGATAGGAGAAATTTAAGTATTATGTGCCCGGATATCCGCAAATATTCCGGATTACTCCCTTTGTTTAAGTATTCATCCGGCCGTTTTTAAAACAGGCGCTTTTCAAGAATAAATCCGGCGACAGAAGTGAGGAGAACAGATATTTTTGGATATTCACGAATGGGCGCGCCATATTCATCTTCAAATGCTGCGAGCGATACTTTTACTTTTTCAAATAAGCTTCGTTGCATCCTCATTATGCGGATGCGCCGATATGTAATGATACCGTAAATTGCGACGGCCACAACAAGCGCACATATAAGACTAAAGGCACCAGTCAGTGCGGCTGCCATTTCTGCAGAGTAATGTCCTGACGACCATAAATAAGTCGCGTAAATCAGGAAAACCGCACCGACTGCAACAAAAAAAATGCACAACGCCAAAAAGATTTGCTCGCCTTTTTTGAACGTGTTCAACGGTGTTTGGCCGCTGAGCAGTTTCGTAATCAGTTCCTGTTCAATCAAGCGGAGCGACTCGCGCATTCCGTTATCCTCTTCTCAAAAGAAAGCTTAAAAGAGCACCCGTACCAAGAGCGATTGCCATGCTTTCCATAGGGTTTGCCGCAATCTCTTTTTCCAGAGTTTTGATGTGCTTGCCTGCAAAAGATTTAAGGTCGTCCAGCTTATGCTGTCCTTCTGCGGCCATGGATTCCGCTATATTCCTTGTATCTTCTTTAACATGGCGGGCAAGGTCCGCACCGCCCTCCCTGATGGATTTTAAATCTTTGTGACTGTTTTCCGATCTCATAGGAGATCCCTCCGAAATCATTTTTTTTATGTCTGCGTCTCCAGAGTTAGTGCCTTGATTGGTTAATACCATGATATTCTCCTTTATTGTTAAACGGTTGTGGTTCTACCGCGCATCGCATTGGTAACTGCGGCAATAATAAAAATGGTGATACTGGCGGGATCGGGGCAGATATTCCCTAAAACCTTACGACAAAATATTACTGCTCCATTTTTCATGTTAGATGCCTTTTACGCCATTCCGAGAATCTAAAAGTAACGGAAGCAGTATTAAGAAGCGATAGGGCGGGGCGACCGAAAATATAAAGAGTGCATAAATGGCGGAGCATAATCGGCAATCGGGGAATATGATGGCTGATAATCGGGAAGAGCAGGCCGAATTGACACAAATAATGCGGCGGTTATAGCGCTTGCAACGATTAAAGCGGAGGCGTTATCTCCGCCGGTTTGATTGTTTGACAAAAACACGCGGAATAGGGTATAATTTATATGTAAAAACAATAGCCCTGTGACGGGCAAGGGGGCGCGTTTATGGCAGACGGGAAAAAAACACCGGAAACATCCGGGAAGAAGGCCGCGGATATCCGCAAGCCGACGGAGGAGGAAACGGCGCGTTTCGGCGAGCTGTTGCAATCGCCGACCGGTGAGGATGTCGATTTTTACGGCGCGCCTGTGCAGGTTGCGACATTGGCGGATATTCAAAAATATGCCTCCACCGTGCCCCGCGCGGAAACGGCGCGGCTGCAGGATATTTTCGGCGATCCCGATAAAAAGAAACACAGCGCGATTGCCATGCTTCTGGAACTGACGGACGGCGATATCAATCCGGCCTCGATTGCCAAAGTCCACCGTTTGATTGATGAAGCCGCCGCACGTTTTATGCAGCACAAGGAATCCGGCGTTCCCAATACGCATCTTATTCTCAGCGGCGATCTCGAGGCGGATACGCCCGACCCGTTCGGAAACGGAGAGGCGCTGGCACGGCGTTTTTCAAAAGTAAACGTAACAGAGCCGAAATCCGGCCATAAGGGCAAGAAAACCCCGCCGCAAGACCGCAAGCCTTGAGATTTAAGAGGCGGTTTTTTTTATACAAAAAATATATTTCTTCCGTTCCGGCGCATCGCTTTCTTACGTCAAAACGCGCCATGATTGCCAAAGCCGATCAGGCGATCTAAATCAGCACCCCTCTCCGCAAGAGAGGGTTATGCAGAACGCAACATTTGAAAAAAGGAAGAAAACAATGCCCTATACACCCGTTCTAATCTCGGCCTCAACGTTAAGCGGCGATGAGGTAAAAAATGCAGATGGTGAAAAACTCGGCCATGTCAAAGACATCATGATCGATACCGAAAACAACAGCGTGGCCTATTACGTTTTGTCCTTCGGCGGTCTTCTCGGCATGGGCGACAAGCTTTTCGCCATTCCGCCGGAAGCCGTGGCACTGAATACCCAGGAAAAATGCCTGACTTTGAATGTCGAGAAAAAGCAGCTGGAAAACGCGAAAGGCTTTCATAAGGATAAATGGCCGAATATGGCTGATCCGGCTTTCCGCAACAGCCTTTACAAATATTACAATATCAGCGACCGCTCTGCAGCATAGTTTGCAGTGTTTGCGGCGCAGATAGATAAAAATACCGATCCTCACGCCCCGTGCGCCTCCTCCGTTCCTTCCGGAGGGGGCGCACTTCCATGTTTCTCCGCATAAATTGAGTATCTGCCTTTTTTAAGGACGGCTGGTTTAAGGATGGCTGGTGTTTTGCGGTTTTGGCGGCGCGGCTTTCGTCTCCGGCTGCTGCCCTGTTGCGGAATGTATTGCGGACTGCGCGAATTGGCGGAGCGATTGCGGGCTTTCAAAACCGGCCGTGGCAAGCACCTCATTGATGTTTTTCGGACCCTGCCCGCCCAGCAGGGATTCACTGACCGTTTGCCGTGTCTCGGCATCCTGCGTTTTAAGATGGCTATAAAGGCCAAGCCCCGTCAGAATGGGCACCGGCCTGTCCTTCACCATGTCGGTATTCTCGGGAAGCTCTTTCACACTTTCCATCATTGTTGCGCGGAAATGCTTTGCGGCGACATCGGCAATTTCCGGATCGCGGTGATTTTTGAGGGCATCGGCCACAATATGCTGGGCAAGATAGGCCTGTATTTCCGGCATATGGGCGGGATTATCGCGGTGAGTCATACCGGCATTCTGCCCGTAACGGTCGGCAATGGCGTGTCCGATCTCATGCGCCATATAAACCACGCTGTGAATCGTTCCGTCAAACTGGAATTCAATGACCGCATGATCGTTTTTATTGGCAGGGTCGTACGCATTCTCCCCCTGCTGTTTCTGTTCGCTTTTCGCCGGCAGGCAGCGCATCAGGCGGCATTGTCCCGGGGGAACAGCTTCTATATTCCATTGTGACACCCCGCCAGCCTCAAGCTTGTAATCCTTGCTTAGGTAAGGGTTTTCCGTGTTTTTCTGTGTGCCGTCATAGGCAAGATTGCGGAAAGCGGCCTCGGATTTCAAACCGTCGGCGCCGTTTTTATATTGCGCCGTGGCCAGAATGTCTTTTGCGGCCTTGCCGAGATTTTCATCAAAATCCTCAAGCGCCGACAAAATCAGCGACTTGCTTTCCTCCAGCGTAAAGCGTCTGCCGGATATTTGCGGCAATGTTTTTTTTATCGAGAAATCTTCAGAAGACGCGGATGCGCGTTGTGAGCCCCCGCCGAGAAAGCGGGAATCATCGCCGCGAATGGCTTTTTTAGCCTCAGCCAGCATAGGCGCAACCAGCGCATCGGGAGAATACGCAACGCCCGTGAATTTACTGTTATTCCCTTTCGCATCCGCCATAGATACATATTATAGACCAAAATCATTAAAAAATGCTGTCCGGTCTTAAGGATAAAGCAGGGTGGAGTGCCAGCCGGCGGTATCGGGGGCGGGGCGGGTGAAAAGGCGGCGCTGGTGGGCGCGGTACATCTCTCCCTGCCAGAATTCTATGGCCAGCGGGGCAAGGCGGTAACCCGACCAGTGCGCGGGGCGCGGAATATCGTCCGTACCTGCATATTGGACTTCCAGCGCGGCGATTTTTTCTTCATAGGCGTCGCGCCGCTCCAGCGGGGAGGACTGGTCGGAGGCAATCGAGGCGATGCGGCTGCCGCGCGGGCGCGAGGCGAAATATTCATCCGCCTCCGCATCGGCAACGGCGGTCACGCCGCCCTCAATCCGCAATTGCCGCT
>SKHU01000243.1 GCA_007116755.1 Alphaproteobacteria bacterium | reverse complement strand
TCCGCATATGTGCTGCGTTCCTGATACGGTTTTGCCAGCACCTTTTGCAACGTTTGGAACGGTTTAAAATCCCCCCCGCGCACCGCGGCGTTCAAGGCCTGCTCGACACGGTGATTGCGGGGAATATAGGCGGGGTTGCGTTTGCGCATGGCCGCGGCACGTGTTGCAGGTTTTGCTTTCTCCCGCGCAAGGCGCGCCTGCCATTTTTTCAGCCATGTTTTTATGCTGCGGGGATTGCCAAACAGGGCTTCAAATTTCTCCTGCGCGCCGCTTTCAATATTTTCCGAATCGGCAACATCACATAACAAACGGAAAACAAGCGTAAAATCCGCTTTTTCCTCTTGCATGGATTGCAGCAATCCCTCCAACAGCGCCATATCACCCTCATCTTTTTGCGCAAGCCCGATCTTGGCGCGCATACCGTCCAGCCAGTCCTCCTGAAAACGCTGCGCGAAGACGGACAGCGTTTCCTGCGCACGTTCAACGGCTTTTTCCGCGTCTTCATCCATCAGCGGCAGCAGCGTTTCTGCAAACCGCGCCAGATTCCATTGCGCAATTTTCGGCTGATTGCCGTAAGAATAGCGCCCGAATTCGTCAATAAAGCTGAAAACCGTATGCGGATCATAGCTGTCCATAAAGGCGCAAGGGCCGTAATCGATCGTCTCGCCGGAAATTGCGGTGTTGTCCGTATTCATCACACCGTGGATAAAACCGACGCCCATCCATTGCGCCACCAACGCCGCCTGACGCACCGCAACGGCTTCCAGCAATGCAAGATAAGGATTCTTTTCTGCCTGCAAATCGGGATAATGCCGTCCGATGACGTAATCGGCGAGAATTTGCACCGCCTCCGTATCCTTACGCGCTGCGAAGAACTGGAATGTGCCGATCCGCACATGCCCCGCCGCAACACGCGTCATGATCGCCCCCGGCAACGCTCCGTCATCGCGGTAAACCTTTTCCCCTGTTGTGACGGCCGCCAGCGCCCGCGTTGTCGGCAGGCCAAGCGCATGCATCGCCTCGCTGACAAGATATTCCCGCAATACCGGCCCCAAAGCTGCACGCCCGTCTCCACCGCGGGAAAACGGCGTGCGCCCCGCCCCTTTCAACTGAATATCATAAAGCCCGCCGTCTTTTCCACGCACCTCCCCCATCAGCAGCGCGCGACCGTCCCCAAGCTGCGGAACAAAATTTCCGAACTGGTGTCCGGCATAGGCCATCGCCAGATATTCCGCGCCTTCCGGCACGGTATTACCGGAAAAAATTGCCGCAAGTGCCGCCTCATCCGTTCTGTCCGCAACCATGCCGAGCTCCCCCGCCAGCGGCGCATTAAAAGCGATGAGCTGAGGGTCTTCAACCGGCAGAGGGTTTTGCCGCACATAAAAACGCTCCGGCAATGCGGCATAGCTGTTGGAAAATTTAATCACGCTCTCTCCTTTGATCTGCCCCACTCTATCGCCGCAGCAAGCCGCAGGTCAACGCCCTTATAGCGAATCCCCTTGACTATTTTACATATTTATGTATAATGTCCTGCATCCTGAAAAAAAAGATGTCAAACAGATGAGTGCAGCAACACATAAAAGTAAAACAGGTAAAAAATTCTGGCGGCGTGCCGCTCTTGCCAGTGTGGCCGCAGCGTCATTTGCCATCATGCCGATGGAAAATGTCACAGCCGGAAGCTCCGATACGGAGCCGGATAACAGCAGCGCTTTCAATATCAGCCTGACGGAAGCAGGCGTTCTGTTCGGCTCATACCATATCGGATCACGCGGCTATCACGAAAACGGCGAGTTCCAAAAATACAATGAATTCAATCCCGGTATCGGCGCAAAATTCCACATCGCAGCCGCGCCGCGTCTGACTCAAAACCTGCATATCGGTTATATTCATCGCAACAGTTTCCGTGACCGCGCCGTCTATATTGCCGTTGAAAACACGCTGATGGAACGGCAGAATTTTAAACTCGACACGCTGACGGGCATTTTTCCCACAGGATATAACAAACGCGGCAGCTATACCGGCCCCAAACCGCTGGTTGCGCTGTCTGTTCAAGGCAAAAACCGTTTATCTTTCGAAGTTAACGGCAGGGAAATCCGCCCCTATCTTTTGCTTTTGCACGGCGGCAGCCAGCCGGTTCTAGCCGCAGGTGCCAAAATGCGTTTTTAAAATCAAAACGCATTAATTTCTCTGGAATTTCCACGACTCTGCGCGTAGTCTTAACAATAATCAAGAAATAAACAGAGGGGAAACAACCATGACACAACCGAAAATATTTCTGGTGCCGTTCGGCGGGGCGGATAAGGAACTGGCCGCGTTTCACTATGCCTCCGGCCTTTCACAAAAATTCGGCGCACATGTTTCCGTCCTGCATGTCCTGCCCGATCCGCAGGATTTTTTTGCGCCCTATTACGCGCTTTACGGTGCGCCGGTTTATACCGAAAAAACACTGGACGATGTCGAAGCAGAGAATAAGAAGCTGAAAAACAGCGCCGAAGAAAAAATAAAAACAGCCTCCAAAACCGCAAAACCTGCGGAATTCTCATTCCACAGCGCCACAGGCCGAATCGAGGATGCCATTGCCCTGCGCGGCCGCATCGCCGATGCAGTCATAATGTGCCGCGGCAGCAATGAAAGCTTTACCGACACTGTCGGCGGCGTGCTGACCGCATGTGCGCGCCCTGTCATCGTCGTTCCGCCCGGTGAAAAACCGTCGCCCTATAACAACCGCGTCCTGATTGCATGGGACGGCAGCATTGAGGCCGCCCGCGCCGCCGGATATGCCCTGCCCTATCTTGACGGCAACAGCACGGTCAGGATTTTCAGCCGTCAGGACGGAGAAAACCGTAACTTCCCGTTAAAAGCCCAGGAACTCGCAGGTTATTTGAAACATCACGGCATCAAAGCGGAAGAAGCCCCTGCGCCCCAAAACAGCGAAAACATGACGGCACAGCAGGCGCTCTCGGCCGCCGCCGCAGAAATGGATGCCGGACTGATCGTCATGGGAGCCTATACGCATCACCGCCTGAAGCAGACGGTCTTCGGCGGCGTAACAAAATATATGCTGTATAACGCCGACCGCCCCGTTCTGTTGGCGCATTAACGCATATATCAGCTATCAGTGCAAAATTCCCCCGTATTTTTCTTGTATTTTGCGTGATATAATGAGGCGTGCGGCGCAAACCGCATATTTCGCATGAGGAGGAACAGCGCCATGCAAAAAGAACGCAAAAGAATTTCAAAACAGGAGCGCAGCGTCTGGACAAGACGGGCTTCGAATCTGATCGGACAGGGGCTTTATACCGGCGGCATGATCGGTTTTCTGATCCTGCTGACCGGCATCGAGCTGGAATTCCGCGTCAAATTCTTTCTGTTTCTCTGTTTTCTCGCCTCCGCCATCGGTATGGCGCTGATCCAAAGCTGTATGGAAGATCACTATATCAACCGCCTGATCCGCAAGCGCCGCCATGATCGCCTGAGTTGAGCTGAACTGGCCTCCCCCTTCTCCCTCCCGTTTTTGCAAAACCGCATTTTATGATTGCAAAGCTTTGCATTGCCGTATTTACGGCTGCCCCATATAATATGAAAAATATTTGCAGGAGGAAGAGTCATGAAACAGCTTTCAAACAGCACATCACAACTGAAAACCATTTTTCAAACTGTTGCGGAAAAAATATCCGCAAAAATACTGCGCTATACAGGCACATTGTTTTTGTGCAGCAGTCTTGTTTTTGGCGCAGGAATATGGGCGTTGCAGCCGGATAGCCGGACAGGTGAAGGTAATGCCGCCGTACAAACAACGGAGCAACAGCAAAGCACCCTTTCCGATTCCGCCCGCCTTCAGGTGCAGACCGAGCGACTCTCCAACAGTATTCTGGGCGGTTTCACACTGGGATTTGTTCTCAGCTGTTTTCTGACATGCGCGGCCGAAAACCGTATAGAGCGCCATACCTCCAAACACACAAAAACTCTGAAAACACGCTGAATCCACATGTACGGCATAGATTACGGCAGGCACAATACGGAACAAATTTTATCCCGTAAAGTTTTATCCCTTAAAGCCCGCCCCAGTCTTCCGCCCATAATTCCGGTTTTTCTGCCCGGAATTTTTCTGCCAGCGCAATACAATCCTGTGCCGCCCGGCTGCTTTCAGGGTCAAGAATAACAACGTCAATGCCGCGACTTCGCAGAAAAACCACGGTTTCATCACTGCCGGCATTGACGGTATCGCCGATCACAACTTGCGGAATGCCGAATTGCGCAATCGTTCCCGCACACATAAAACAGGGCTGCAATGTTGTGTACAGAACGGTATGGTAGCGGTTCTCCATGCGTCCGGCATTGCGCAGCGCCGCCATTTCTCCGTGCATCACGGGATTGCCTTCCTGCACCAGCATGTTATGCCCCTCGCCCAGCACCTCTCCCGTTTTGCGGTCGGCCAGAACGCCGCCAATCGGGCAGCCGCCCTCATGATAGCTTTTCAAGGCAAGGTCATAAGCGCGGCGCATCAGCTCTTCATGCCGCTCCGTTGCCGTATCCGTCATTTATTTTCTCCGTCACGTTTATTTTTGCAAAAACGCAGAGAGTCTTTGCACCCTTTCTGCTGGCGGTTTCAATGGTAAAAAACTTATAATCCTTATCTGAGCGAGCGGTAACATAGCTCTGCGCTATCCGGACGGCATTTCTCTCCGCCGAACGGACGGCAAAAAAATCATAAAACAGCCCTGTAACTGCAAAGGGCCGGCGCTGCTTCTGGACGAAAACGCGCCGGCCTTTCTTTTTTATTCAATTGCCACCGCTCACAAACGAAGCTTCCGAATCGAAAACGGCATAAATAAACTCTTTCACTGCCTTGATATGCTCGGCATTGCGCATATCTTTATGGGTGACAACCCATGCCTCGAATCCGGTAAAAACATCGCCCCGTCTTTGTAGCCCGTCTTCCCTGTCACCGACAAAACACGGCAACACCGCATCACCAATGCCGCTTTTCACGGCATGAACCTGCACCAAAGGTTCAGAGATCACGCAGCGCACCGTGCTGTCGCCCGCGCCGGACAATTCCATCCAGCGTTCAAAATCCACGGAATTGTCCCATGCAATCAGCGGCATATCTTCCGCATCCCCGTCAGCGGTATAGCGTGCCATGGACACGTCGGCAATTTTTTTACCGAACAGATGCGTGTTCAGATGCGCTTCGGGATTGTTTGTTAGACGCACGGCGATATCGGCCTGCCTTTTGGACAGATCGACAAATTCATTGGTCGCGGAAATCTGCAGATTGACGCCGGGATATTCTTTATAAAAGCGCGGCATATGTGCAAACAGAAGATGCGTGGCAAGGCAGGGCGGCAAGGTCAGGAGAACATCGCCGCTGACGCGGTCGCTCTGGCCAATCAACTGCCTCTCAAGGCTGAGCACCTGATCGCTTACGGCGCGCACGGAATCGAGTATTTCTTCTGCCGCATCG
>SKHU01000259.1 GCA_007116755.1 Alphaproteobacteria bacterium | reverse complement strand
TCGCAGGATATGCTTTGGGGTATAAAGTCGGTTATGCTTCGACGGCTGCGCTTCTTTTGGGGGTGAAGGCGACTATATGGATGGCAAAGCTCGGCACATCTGCTGTCGCTGGTGCTGCCGCCGGCGTAACGGGCGCAAAAGGCAGCGCAGCCGGTGTTGAAGGTGTGAAAGGTAAAGACGGTCCCAATAACCCGCCGAATGCGCCCTCCGGTGGCGTGGAGCAAAACCAATCAACAAATAAAACTGTGGAAAGCCGGATGATGGGCACAGCCGGGACTGCAGACGGCCAGAGACAGGACGGCCAGAGACAGGACGGCCAGAGACAGGACGGCCAGAGGCAGGACGGCCAGAGACAGGACGGCCAGAAGCAGGATGGCCAGAGACGGGATGGTCACCGGAAAAGAAGGCCTAAAAAAAAAGGTAAAGGCAAGCACGCGAAGAGTAATCGCAAAAGAAACGCTTCAAACCAGCAGAGTACGCAGCGGCGTAGTGAAGGCAACGGGTCGAAGCCCAACTCGACTGTAAGCCGCATTGCGAGTGGCGGGACAAGGACACCCCCTGTTAGCCGTATGGCACAAAATTCTGCCGGTCGTGGTGGCGGCGGAACAGGTCGGAACAGTCCAGGAGGTGGTTCGGGTGGTAAACCCACAGGCAGGGTTCGAAGATCCAGTGGTGCGCGCCTGGGTAGGTAGTACAATGGTTGTTCTTTTATAGGAATTACAGTGTTTAAAATACGGCAGGCTGTTCGCGAGGGCGGCCTGCCGTTTTACTGTCGGGAGGCTTTTTTGCATCTCTTGTATTTAAAGACTGAAAATGCCATGATACGCGCGAAACAAAACCGCCTGACCAATGCGGCTAGACGATAACTAAGGCAGCGGACATGACAAAATTTACGGACAAACTGACAATCGAAGAGCAGATGGATCTGCATCACGAAGGCATGAATATTGCCGTCGCAAAAACCAATGACGGCAGAAGCTGCATTCTGTGCGACCGCGAACTGCCTATCCGGCCGATCAAGATCGGTTATTTTACCGCAGACGGAACAGTGCGTCTGATTTATGATGACGAAAATATTTATGGAAAAAGCTTGTCATATCCTTTGCAATATGATATAGTGCAGTTATGGCAGAAGCAGAAAAGGACGTATTTCGCTTATATTCTTGACGGCGAGGTCTCGAATATTCTAGAACTGCCGGTGGTCTTTATAGATTAACGCGGATCAGACAAGATTTAATTAAAGGATTGAAAACGGGGGATTACGTGCATAACTTTGCCGAATTTATCGCGGAAAAACAGGACGACGAAACGGAAACAGATCAAAACGTGCATCTGGGCGGTTTTCGTCTGGCTGATGTCTCCATTCTTGAAGGTACGGATATCAGCTTTGTCGGCCCTGTGGCCAAGCAAATTCTGCATAACTGGAGTATTGCGCCGAAACAGCCGCAGCCGACCATGCAGCACAGTTTGAAAATGGCTCCGCAGATGCCGGGACCCGGCGGTATGGGCGGCGGACGCGGCGGCGGAATGCCGGGCGGAAGGCCGGGGTCGCCTTACGGCGGCGGTGCTTACGGCGGCCAGCAAGGTAGCCAGCAGGGCGGCAGCGCCAATTCACCGAAAATCGGCCTTGTCAAAAGCGTCGAACCGCAGGAATAATAATTACCGATAGCGCATGCGGATTAAAAAAAAAGGGCATCATGCCCTTTTCTTTTTGCCTGAATATCGCAATGTAAAAATCTCAATTTAAAATCTCGGGGAAACACGGACGCGCAATTTGACGGATGTGCCGTCCTTGCTGTCATGTCTGACTTCCGGACCGATGCTGAAATTGACAGCGCCTCTGTCCGATTTCAATTGATTGAAATAAATTCCGATACGTCCGCCATAGCTTTCCGTGCCGGCATAGGCGGTGACGGTGCCGTGAAACCTTCCGGGAAGGGATGAATCGCCACCCGTCCGGCTTTTGCCGTTGAACAGGGACGGGAATTCCAGCCCCGTGTAAAGGCGCAGATCATTGCGGCTGGTTTGCGCCGCACCCGAGCGGTAATCATAGCTGATGCCAAGAACCGCATCGGTTTCCGTCTGTCCGCGGAACAGCAACAGGTCGCGGTGTCCCTCAACAAAGCCCTGTATGCGGGTATTGTCTTTTTGGCGCAGATCGGGGTTGTCGTAATAGCCGAGAGTCGCGCCGCTGCGGATATGCCATTCGTTTTCGGGATTATCGCCGATTTGCACGGTTCCGAAACTGCTGCGGAAACCGTATTCAATTCCCGAGGCCAGACCGTACCATTCCTTGTTCAGCGGACGGACTTCCAGATACTGGCGGGTGATTGTCATTGCGCCGAGATTGTCCGGCAAAAACGGCAGATCATAGCGCTGCCGCGGTGTGATAAAAATGCTGTTGCGGGTGGCATGAATTTTCGGCTTGTTCTGGAAAAAATCTTCAAGACTGTCTTCGACACCCTGACGGCGCGGCGGGGGCTGCAGGGAAAACAGCGGGCGATCCTGATATGCGCCGGGGTCGTAATTTTGCCGGTGCGGTGCGTCCGTTCCGTCTTGCGGCTCCGCATTTTCGCTGCCGCCATCGGCCAGAACATTATGAGAGAATGCGGTGCAGCCGCCCAGCAAAAGAGAAGAGAACACGGCTTTTAACCCGCCGGCGGTATGTTGTGTTGCAGCCATACGGCCTCCGCTGATCTGTTACGAATAGCAGATACTATACGCCCGAAACATGATTATGTCAAGCGCATGCGAGGATTATCTTGTCTTTTGTCCGGAGTAAGGTTAGTCTGGCATGATTATGGGCAACAGAACATTTGTTATCGGTGACATACACGGCCATCTGGACGTTTTGGAAAAACTGATTGATTCGCTGAATCCTCAAGGCGGCGACAAATTCGTCTTTTTGGGCGATTTTGTCGATAAGGGGCCTGATTCAAAGGGTGTGATCGATTATCTGATTGATCTTGAAAAACAATATGATTGTGTTTTTATCCGCGGCAATCACGAAGAATGGATGCTCTACGGCCTGGACGCGCCGGAAGATCAGGAGGAGCGCGACAAGCTGGAATATTTCTGGGTCAAACATGGCGGCCAGAAAACGCTGGATTCCTACGGCGCAGAGGATTGCGATAATTTTCGTGCCAATATTCCGCCTGCGCACCGCAAGTTTCTTGAAAATACCGTGGTTGCGCATGAGACGGAAACGCATGTGTTCGTCCATGCCGGATGGGACAGTGACAAAAATATGGACGAGCAGGAAAGGCGGACGCTACGCTATCGTTTCCTGTCGGAATCCGAACCGGATCCGGATTTTGCAAAAGAGATTATTTGCGGCCATTCGGCGATGCAGAACGGCCACCCTGCCGCCAAAGGCAATATTACCTGTATTGATACGATCGAAAACGGCTGGCTGACGGCCTATGACCTGACCAATGACTGTTACTATCAGGCCGGTATTGACGGCAAAACGCGCCGGATCGACAAGGCGGATGAATTTACGCAGGAAAAACACGTGCCGGAATTCGTCTGGAAAAAGCCGCCTGAACAGGATAACGCGCCGCAGAATTCCGACAAAAAACCGGAAAAACGGCGTATAGATAACAAGCGTAAATTCTAGAATTTTCTTCCGTTTCTGAAAGAAGACAGGTTGGTTCCGGAGTATTTCTGGGTGTCTTTTCTATGTCCGTCCGCAGTTTGCGGCATCGGCGTGTCAGCGAGTTTTAGCACCAGCAGATAGCCGCCCGCACCGTCTTCCGTGATGCGGTTTTCAAAATGATACTGTTCTGCTGCGGCATTGTAAATTTTGACGAACGCCGCGTTCAAACCGGGCGGGAGCGGTTGCGCCGCCTGAAATGTGTCAAAACCCATCACAAAACCGTCTTTATGTACCGGCATGTCGGTATATTCGTTGTCCTGCGCACCGATTGCGGAAAAATAGAGTTTGGCCAATTCACGCATTTCACAAATCATATGCATCTGCCGGAATGTTTCCGAACATCCCCCGATCTCGTCGGCCAGATAAAAATCATCATTTTCGGGATCGACGGGGTATTCATCGGCAAGATGCAGATTTTCTATTTCGGAAATCAGATGATCGGCTTCCGGAGAGGCGGAACGAATCTGTCCGATCAGCTGTTTTAACTTCCATGCAAGGTCTTCTACCTCTTCGGGGGTGGGCTCGATGTCTTCTTCATCGTTTTCTTCAGCCATTTCTTGATTGATCAGGCCTTTTACGGCCGTTTGCACCAGCAAGCCGACGGCAAGGGCAGGCGACATATTGTCACGGCCAAGAACGCGGATGGCGATATCAATATCGGCTAGCGGGCCGGTCTCCAGAATTTGGCGCGCAATATCGTCTTTATATTCTTCGGGAATTGCGCCGCTTTCGAGTAAGGAGATGCTTTGTATCTGCGCCAGAATAGAGGCAGCCTGTTTTGCCGGTTTTAAAATACTATGATCCATTGCGTCCTGCTTTCTGTGTGGCCGATACCGGTTTTTGTGCCGGTTTTTCGCGGCGGGTATAGCGGCGCGGCTCTTTCAGCTTTTCTGCCAGCGCTTCGGCAAAAGCGTCGACAAGCTGCATCTGGCCAGCTAGTTTTTCCGCCTGTGCCGCTTTTTCCGCGCGGTCTATTTTTTCCTGCACTTGTTGCTGTGTCTCGGGTGTGGAAACACATTGGTCGCCATGCAGATAAATAACGGCATGGGGATGTTTTTCACTACCGTCTGCTTTGACGCAGGAAATATCTTCAACGCGTATTAGCGCTTCCCTGTTTTTCCCGTACATGCTTTTGACGGTAATCCAGACCACCAGTTTCCCCTTTCTGCGGAAGATATTTTATATTGATGCATATGAATATACCAAAAGACTATGTTAAACGCAAGAGAAAAAGCGGGAAAGTCGAAAGCCGCGGCTGTGCGCGGGTAGCGGAAAGCAGGAAAACCGTCAGTGCGTCGTATGAGGAGTTGCGCCGTGATGTGCTGCGGTCAGGCGGTGGATATAATGCGGCATTTTGTGATAATGCGCCCAATCCAGCGCGCTATAGCCGCTTTCGGGGTCGATCATATCAAGATCAACGCCGCATTTGTCTAGAAACGGCACCATCTCCGCATTCGGAGATTGCAGCGCATACCAGATAATGTTTTTGTTGTGCAGGGTCAGATAGGGGTCGGCACCGGCCTTGATCAAAAGCCCGACGATTTCCGTGCTGCGCCGCATGACGGCCAGCAAAAGCGGGGTAAAACCTGAATATTCGCGGTGGTTGGGGTGCGCACCGCAATCCAGCAGCAGGGCAACGATGTCCGGATCAATCGCATGGCTGCGGCAGGCGACGATCAGCGGCGTTTCATCGAAATATGCGATTTCATTGACGTTTGCGCCTGCGCCGATCGCGGCTTTTGCGGCCTTCAGATCATTTACGGCAATCGCGTCCATCAATTTTTCATTCGGTGTTTTCATGTCTGCAGCGCCTCTTTTCCGTTT
>SKHU01000045.1 GCA_007116755.1 Alphaproteobacteria bacterium | reverse complement strand
CTTTTTGAAAAATGCCCTGCTTGAAAAAATCTTTTCTTCATCGCGCACTATCCTGCCAAAACTTTCTTAAAAAATTCTTTAAACCGTGATATGTTTTCCTCCTTGACGCGGAGATTATAGGGAAGAAAAATGAGGAAAACGGCTCTTATTCTGCTTTGCGCGGTGTTTTTTACCGCCACACCTTTTTTTGTAAAAAAGGCGGAGGCGGCACAGCTCAGCGCCTATGACCTGCTGCGGCTATGCGCCAGCAAGAACAATAACGATATCCATATCTGTGCGGCCTATATTTCCGGCATTATTGATTATCATAATCTGGCGCGTTCGCTGGGCACGGCATCGCCTTCTCTGGATTTCTGCCTGCCGCAGGGCGTATCGATCGGCGATGTGATTATGCATGTCACTGCCTATCTGCAGCGGCAGCCGCAGAATGATGCGTTTGTCGCCTCCCCCGCCGTGACAATGGCGCTGAATCATTATTATCCCTGCCGCGGCCGTGCCAGCGCGCGGCGCTGACGGGGTTTTGCCATGATCAAAAAAACCATGCTTGACCCCGAAATCTCCTATGACGGTACGGGTGGCGCGATTCTGCCTTTCCGTATGGAAACGGAATTCACCCCCGCCGGCGACCAGCCGCAGGCCATTGCCGAACTGGTTGCAGGGCTGGAGAGCGGCGAGAAAAATCAGGTGCTGCTGGGCGTGACGGGATCGGGCAAGACTTTCACCATGGCGCAGATTATTATGCGCACGCAGCGCCCCGCCCTGATTCTTGCCCCGAACAAAACGCTGGCCGCGCAGCTTTACCACGAAATGCGGGGATTATTTCCGCAAAACGCCGTGGAATATTTTGTCTCCTATTACGATTATTACCAGCCCGAAGCCTATATTCCGAAAACCGATACCTATATCGAGAAAGATTCGGCGATCAACGAGCAGATCGACCGTATGCGCCACGCCGCCACCCGCGCCATTCTAGAGCGGCGCGACTGTATCATCGTCGCCAGCGTCTCCTGCATTTACGGTATCGGTGATGTCGAAACCTATCAGGCGATGGCGTTTCCGGTCAAAAAAGGACAGATTCTGGAACGCGACGGGTTTATCCGCAATCTGGTGGCGCTGCATTATAAAAGAAACGATATTGATTTTTCGCGCGGCACATTCCGCGTCCGCGGCGACAGTGTCGAGCTTTTCCCCGCCCATATGGAAGATTGCGCGTGGCGGTTTTCGCTGTTCGGCGACGAGCTGGAGGCGATCACCGCCTTCGACCCGCTGACCGGAAAAAAGACGGAGGAACTTGACAGCGTCAAGATTTACGCCAACAGCCATTACGTCACACCGAAACCGACGATGCAGCAGGCCATCAGATATATCAAGGAAGACCTGAAAACCCGCATCAAAGAATTCGAGGCCACAGACAAAATGCTGGAGGCGCAGCGCCTTGACCAGCGCACGCAATTTGATATCGAAATGCTGGAGGCCACGGGCATCTGCCCGGGGATTGAAAATTACTCCCGCTATCTGACCGGCCGCGCACCGGGCGAGCCGCCGCCGACCCTGTTTGAATATCTCCCTGAAGACGCACTGCTTTTTGTGGATGAAAGCCATGTGATGGTGCCGCAGCTGCGCGCCATGTATAACGGCGACCGCGCCCGCAAGACCAACCTGTCCGAATACGGTTTCCGCCTGCCGGCCTGTATGGACAACCGCCCGCTGAAATTCGAGGAATGGGATGATATCCGGCCGCAGACGGTGTTTGTCTCCGCCACGCCTGCGGATTGGGAGCTGGAACAGACGGGCGGCGTTTTCACCGAACAGGTGATCCGCCCGACAGGGCTGGTCGATCCCGCCGTGATTCTGCGCCCTGTTGAAAATCAGGTGGATGATCTGATGGCCGAATGCCGCGAGGTGATCGGCAAGGGTGGGCGCGTGCTGGTCACAACACTGACCAAACGCATGGCCGAAGATTTGACGGAATATATGGCCGAGGCCGGAATCAAGGTGCGCTATATGCATTCGGATGTCGAAACGCTCGAGCGCATCGAAATTATCCGCGAGCTTCGGCTGGGCGAGATTGACGTGCTGATCGGCATCAACCTTTTGCGCGAGGGGCTGGATATTCCCGAATGTATGCTGGTCGCCATTCTTGATGCGGATAAGGAAGGCTATCTCCGCAGCCGCACCGCGCTGATCCAGACCATCGGCCGCGCCGCCCGCAATGTCAAGGCACGCGCGATTCTTTACGCCGATAACATCACGAAAAGCATCAAAGCCGCGCTGGAGGAAACCGCCCGCCGCCGCGAAAAACAGCAGAATTACAACGCCGCACACGGCATCACGCCGGAAACCGTGAAAAAAGCCATCGCCGCCAGTATGGCGGAAAAAGAGGAAAGCGGCGCGCTGGTGAAAATCGACGGCGAAATTCTCAAACTGGAGGGCGCGGCGCTGCAAAAACATATCCGCGGACTGGAAAAACAGATGAAAGCCGCCGCCGCCGATCTCAATTTTGAAGAAGCCGCAAAACTGCGCGACGAAATCCGCCGCCTCGAAGACGCCGATCTCGGCCTTTAATCTTCGCATACGTCATTGCGAGCGACCTTAAGGGAGCGTGGCAATCTATAAACTGCCGGTTTTCGCCGCTTTTCTGGATGGCCACGCCGCTGATTGCGGCTCGCGATGACAGTATAAAGAGTTTGTTATCAGCCGCGTCCGGCTTTCGGTTTCTTTGCGGGGGTTTTGCGTTTTTTCTGCGCATCGTCATTTGCCGGTTTATTGGCCGGTTTTTTTACCGGCGCAACGGGCTGAACCGGTGTGACGGGCGGGATTTTTGCCGCCGGTGCGGGTTCGGGTTGCGCGGTTTTCTGCGCCTGTCCGGGAATTTCCGCCTTTTTAAACACGGTCTGGCCGGGGCTGGCGATTGTGGCGATCTCCTGCGCGGATTTGTTCATCAACTCTTTCGCATCCTTGAAATCCTTCGGGTTCAGCGGCGGCAGCGCCGTCAGCTCGACCGTGATCTCGCGTACCTGCATACGTTTCCAGATGCGTTTGAGCATGTTCTCCTCGTGATACATCGCGTATTTCTCGCGCAGCTCGGCATTGCCCGTCGGGTCTTTGCCGTTGACGCTTTTGATTTTAATCGCAACCGGCTGTACCAGAACGTCTTTGTCCAGCGTCACCTCTTTGCCGTATTTGTCCACCGCCTCGTCACCATAGAGCAGGCCGGGCAGCGCGGCGCGGAACAGATGCATTTTCGAGCCGTCCGAGGTCGTGCCTTCCGGGAACATAATCGCATTCTGCCCCTGATTGAAATTCTTGATCAGCTTGGCGCGCGACTGCGCATTATATTGCGAGGAACGGCGCAGCCCGATATATTTCATCGCCTGTGCCATTTGCGAGACGACCGGCCATTTCATAATATCGCCCTTGCCGGCGAATGTGCCGTTCAGCTTCACGCCCAGCGCCAGAAAATCCGCATTGGAAATATGGTTGGCGACATACCAGACCGGACGGTCTTTGACGACCGGTGCGGAGGCTTTGTTGAATTTGACCTTCAGCCCGATCAGGCGGCTGCCGATGCGGTAGATCAGATTGGGAATCGCCGTCTGGTTGCCCGTCAGCGGACGCACGACAAAACCCTGAAACGCGGCAAGACCCAGCAGAGCAGGTGTCAGCGCCAGACCCGTTCCCATCCGCACGGCGGCACGCAGATTCTTCGTGACGGCCGAAAAAATCTTTCCAATACGTGAAGCCGTGTTGCGCACGCCCTGTACGGCCGTGCGGCCTGCATTCTTCAGCCCCTGAAAACGCGGCGTTTTAACGGTTTCTTGCGTTTTTTCCGTTGCTGTCTTTTCTGCTGTTTTTTCTACTGTCTTTGCGGTGTTTTCTGCTGCTTTGCCCATAGCTCTATCAATCTCTTTCGTAATCTTTTGTCAAAATATGTTTATGAAGGTCTTATTATGTAATGGCTTTGAAGGTGAAAATCAAGTATTTTGTTTGATCTTTGCCCGAGGCGGCAATTGACCTTGCAGGGGTTTTGTTATATTGTGCGCGGCGGCAGACAACAAAAAACATAATTTAAAAAACACGTGAAATCGGCGGCGGATGCACAGAATTTTCCCATTTATAAAAGTTTTTCCACTGATTCTGGCGGTTTTTCTGCTGTCCGGCTGCGCCGCTTTGACCGATTGGCGGTCGCCGCAGGAGGAAATTACGGAAGAAGCCGCAGAGGTTGCAGCGGAAGAACCTGCCCCCGCCGTGATGGGATTTCTTGAGAACATCAAACTGGCCGGCCATCGCGCGCCGCTGGAGGCCAAGCTTGATTCCGGCACGGCGATGACTTCCCTGAATGCGGAGATCATCCGCGTTTTCGAGCGGGATAAATCCGAACATGTGCTGTTCCGCGTTATGTTTGGCGAAAAGGAGGAAATATTCGAAGCGCCCGTCAAACGCTGGGCGCAGATTCGCATTGCTGCGGAAGAAGAGCCCGTGCGCCGCCCTGTTGTTGAGATGAGCATCTGTCTGGGTACGGAGCGTTTTGTCGGCGAGGTCAATCTGGCCGACCGCGAACATGCGCCGCAGCCCGTGCTGATCGGACGCAATATGCTGGACGGGCGGATACTGGTTGATACGGCGCAGCGCTTTACCCATGCGCCAAGCTGTGTCAACGGCAACGGGCAGATACCGGACTCATGAGAACGGCGGAAATCATCATCCTGACACTGGTTCTGTTTCTGACAGGTGCGTCGCTTTTTGCCTATCGCGCTTTTGTGCTGGACTTTCCGCTTGTGCCCAACCGCGCCGTGCAAAGCTGGCATGTCGAGGCGAAGATCGGCTTTAACGGCACGCCAAATCCCGCACGCGTCAAATTGTATCTGCCGCATTCCTCGCCGCATTACACGATTGTTGATGAAAATTTCGTCAGTGAGGGGTTTGCCCTGACCACGGAAAATATCCCCGAAACCGGCAACCGCGTCTCTGTCTGGACAAAACAGAATACGCGCGCGCGGGAGATTGTCTATTACCGTGCTATTTTATACCAGTCGCGCCCCGCCGTGGACAGCAGCGCCGTCCCGCAATTCGACAAACCCTATCCGGTTTTCGGCACAAAAGCCTTTCGCGAAAAGGCGGAAAACGAAACGCAGTATTTTGTGCTGCAAAGCGCGATTGAAGAGATACGCGAAAAAGCAGGACGCAGAAACCGCACGGCGTTTGCCGCGCATCTTCATGAAATGCTGGAGGCGGGCGGCGCGAAGGACGGGCGTTTCGTGCAGCTGCGCGAACGCGTCCCCTATCTGACCTCCCGCGCGGCGCTGGAGGTCTATATTCTGCAACATGCGGGTATTCCCGCGCGGCTGATGAACGGTATTTTTCTGGAGGAAAGCGCCCGCAGCATGACCCCCGAAACATGGGCGGAAATTTTTGAAGATGGCGCATGGCGGGTATTTGATCCCGCAAGCGGCGCATTGCAGATTCCCGAAGGGCGGCTGGGCT
>SKHU01000041.1 GCA_007116755.1 Alphaproteobacteria bacterium | reverse complement strand
GCGACACTGGCGACGCATCATAGCGAAATCGGCAAACAAGTCGCCGAAGCCATCCGCAACAAAAGCTTCCGCCCTTATGTCACCAGTGATCCGCTCGGCGCGGAAATCGGCGGCGCCGTTAAAAACGTTATTGCTGTTGCCTGCGGCATTGTTTACGGGCGCAAGCTGGGCGAAAACGCGCGTGCGGCGATCATGACGCGCGGCATGGCGGAGATCAAGCGTATGGGCATGGCGCTGGGCGCGAAGCCGGAAACCTTTCTCGGCCTGTCCGGTATGGGCGATCTGACGCTGACCTGCAATTCCTTGCAGTCACGCAATTTCTCTCTCGGCGTTATGTGCGGCGAAGGGCAGAGCCTGAACGAAATTCTGACCAAAAGCCGTCAGGTGATCGAAGGTGTGGCAACAGCCAATTCGGTTCTGGATTTTGCCAAAAAGAACGCGGTCGATATGCCGATCTGTCAGGCGGTGAATGATACGCTGCATAACGGCGTTTCCGTCGATGAAACGGTCGAAGCGCTGATGTCCCGCCCGTTGACGCAGGAATTTTAGACTGTTTACGGTGACGGTTTTCTCGTTTTGATATAGCGGCGCAGCCCGCCGTGTTTTTTCTGTACGGCATCGCGTTTCTTCTGTTCAGCATAATTCTGCATAATTTTATCCATGTTGATAAGGGTATCGGCAACGCTGCAAGCCTGAAACAGGCGTTCACGTTCGCGATCCGTCCAGTCTTGTGTTGTTGCACCTTTGCCGATCATAGCGCCCAAAAGACCGTTTTTATTGCGTTGAAATTCTGCCGCCAGCAGCAGCGGCGGCGTATTGTCACGGTCGCGCAGGTTGGGATCAGCGCCTTTTTCCAGCAGTTTTTCCACGGCGTGATCCGTGCCGTGACGAATGGCTTGCAGTAGCGGGGTTTCCGCCGTGCGCGGCTTGCGCAAATTCGGGTCAGTGCCGTATTCCAGCAGCAAATCCAGTCCCTTGTCATCGCGCTGCAAAATCGACCAGTGTATGGCGGAATAGCCGGGCGGGTTGAGATTTGGATCGGCCTTGTGTTTCAGCAGAAATTCCATTGCATCATGTTTCATGGAGGCGGCCATCGCCGTCAGTGCCGTACGGCCGGAATGGCCGATTGCATTGATAGCCAGACCCTGATCCAGCATATCCTCCGCATCAAGCCATTTTTCACTGTAAAGCAGGATAATAAAATTTTCCGTGTCCTGTCCGTTCATATCCGTCTTTCGAGAAAAAATAAAAAAGAGAAACAGGCTTCAGCATAGAAAATGCCCGCTAATATGTCAATGAGTTATTGGGATTGATGTTATTGTACGCGGGTAATCATCGGGCGGCATTTATGGAATTTTGCCAGATCGGCCAGCGCTTCCTGAATGACGTGTCCGGACAGGGCGACGGCTTTGCCGCGCAGGACAAGGCGCAGCACTTTATCGGTCAGACGCAATTCGGCATCATGCAAAAGCGGCAGAACGCTGCCGGTCAACAGGTGTGCCATGCGGATGGCCAGGCCGAGCTGGACGGCGCTGTCCACTTCGGCGCGGGTCAGGATGGTCTGGGCGGGTGCGGTGATTTCGTCTTCTGTGACCTCGTTGCGCGGCGCACGGCGCAGATAGCCCTGATAGCGTACAAACAGCGCCAGCGCCAGTATGGCGCGCTTGCGGTGCGACAGCCCGTAAAGCGGCATACACATCATGCGGCGATAGGCATTGGCGGCGCGGTGGTCTTCATGCTCGTACCAGCCGATATCACTGAGCAGGCAGGCGGATTCCAGAATGATATCCATTTCCGCAATCTTGCTCTCCGCAAAGAGCGGACGCAGCCATTCCGCCATGTGGTGAAACGGTTTGATACATCCCAGACGGTTTGTTTTTTCTCCGATATCACTGCAGGCGGTCAGCAGCGGGTGACGTTTCTGTTCGGCGGCGGAGAGGCGGTCGAAAATCACACCTTCACGCAATCCCGTGCCGGAAAACAGAATATTTTTCGGCTTTAAGGCTTTCAGAATATGGTGCATCACAAGTGCGGCGGACGGAATATCGCGGGCGCGCCGCGCCGAAAGGCCGGCCATGCGTTCCAGAGAGGCCGGACTTTGCCGCGCGAGCAATTCGGTGAATTCCAGTGCGGGGGCAAGGCGTACGGTATAATGGTCGATCACCGGAACGGGATAGCCGTTTATATGTATATGCGCGCGCGCCAATGTGCGCCATGCGCCGCCCAGCACATAAAAATTCTGTTGCCGGTGCGTTTTCAGCAGGCCGATTTTGGAGAGATGGTCGAGGATATAATCCTCCCTGTCCTGCGGCGAGCCGAGCGCCATAATCCGGAGCGCGCCGACAGGCAGCGTTTCCTGATCGGTAATTTTTCGTCCGTCAACGGCAATCAGCTCCAGCGATCCGCCGCCGAAATCTCCGACGATGCCGGAAATATCCCCGAATCCGGCAATGACGCCGAGGGCGGAAAGCCGTGCTTCTTCCGTGCCGCTGATAACCTGAATATCAATATTGTATTTATCTTTCACCGCGGCGATAAATTTGGGGCCGTCCTGCGCATCGCGCAGCGCCGCAGTTGCCAGCGGCAAAACGGTTTTGATTTTCAGCGCATCGAGAATACCGGCAAAACGCGCCAGCGCATCCATCGCCTGCGCCGCACCGTCGGGGTCAAGACAGCCGGTCTGCATCATACTGCGCCCCAGCCCGCAGACCAGCCTTTCCGTATGGGTGCGTAGCGGGCAGCGCAACAGCCCGTCATAAATGACAAGGCGCACGGCGTTCGATCCGATATCGATGACGGCAACAGGATCGTTTTTTTGTGTTTTATATGTGGCGGCGGGCATGGCTTCGTTTCCGGTTAGCGTTGACGGCACAGATTGTGCAATGCAGCGAATTTTGTCAAGCCTGTTGAAATTCGTCTTCGGCGGCAAAACAGGCATTCAGCCCTGCGCGATAATCGGGATAGAGCAGCTTGACACCCAGATCCTGTTTGATCTTGTCGTTTTTGATCCGCTTGTTGTCCTGATAAAAACTGCGGACGATGGGGGCCAGATAATCGACTTCGTCATAGGGAATCAGTTCCGGCACGTCAAGACCAAGCAGCTCGCAGGCATATTTGATGACGGCATGGCTGGCTTCGGGGGCATCGTCGGCCAGATTATATATCTCGCCGGGAGAGGGGTTGGCCATCGAAGCGGTCAGAACCTGTACGATATCGTCGATATGGATGCGGTTGAAAACATGCCCTTCCTTGACAATCCGACGTGCCTTGCCGGCACGCACGACATCCAGCGCGCTGCGGCCGGGGCCGTAAATACCGGCCAGACGGAAAATATGCAGGGGAAAACCGCCCTCCAGATAAAGATTTGTCCATTGTTTTTCCGCTTTCAGGCGCAGAGTGCCGCGGCGGTTATTCGGGCTGGTCGGCGTTTCCTCATCGACCCATTTGCCGTCGTAATTGCCGTAAACCGATGTCGCGGAAAGGTAGCCCGCCCATTCAAGATTCGGCATGGCGGCCAGTTCCCGCCCGTGGATTTCGTAAGAAATATCGCCGTGTTCTGAGGGCGGCACAGACAGCAGAAGATGCGTTACACCGTCAAGAACCCGATCAATCGCAATCAAAGGCTGTGTTTTGTCAAACAGATAGGCATTGATGCCGCTTTGCCTGAGAAAACTGCGTTTTTCCTGATCCGTGGTTGTGCCGCCGATTGTCCAGCCGTGTTCGGCCAGTTTCAGGCTCAGTGCTGTAGCTGTGTATCCGAATCCAAAACAGAACAGGCTTTTGTTTCGCGGAAATTCCGGAACCGGTTGCGGATTTTTATCTTCATCCATAGCCGCCACCCCCCGTTATTTTTTAAAAATGTTCGACACTGTAATGCTGCGGCGGCGTGAATCCGGGGATTATATCGTTCAGCAGCGGTTTGAAGCTTGGACGCGATTTGACCCGTGCATACCATTCTTTTGCCGCCGGATGTTTGTCCCACGGCACATCGCCGATATAGTCGATCGTTGACAGATGCGCTGCCGCCGTAATATCGGCAAGAGAAAAGAAGTCGCCGACAAGCCAGCGCTGTTTTTCGGTCAAAAAGCCGATATAGTCGAGGTGATAATGGATATTCGCATGCCCTGCGCGGATCGAAGGGCCGTGCGGCTCACCCATTTTCAGAAATTGTTTCATCATTTTCTCGCCGACAAGATTTTCCGTGACCTCGGCGTTGAATTTTTTGTCAAACCAAGCCACAAGACGGCGGGTTTCCGCCCGTGTCAACGGATTGCGTCCCAGAAGGTCTGTGGTGTTGTACACTTCGTCCAGATATTCAACAATAACTTGGGAATCAGTCAGGATCGTGCCGTCCGGCTCGACCAGCACAGGAACATCGCCGGCAGGATTGAGTGTGAGAAACTCGGTGCGCCGCTCCCATATCTTTTCAACTTTTAATTCAAACTCCAATCCTTTTTCCAAAAGCGCGATTCGCACCTTTCTTGAAAAAGGATGAAGCCATAAATGATAAAGCTGCCTCATGCTCCCAAAAGCTTAGCGCAGCTTTCGGCTCTTGAAAATAAAAAACCTCAAAAACAAATCCATATTACCCGTTTTTCGTGAAAATTGTCAAAAAACAGGCTTATTATGACATCTTGGCATGAAATTTTTACGGTGCGCTGTCATTGCCGTTGTTTTTCTTCCGATTCTTGAAGCGGCCGTAAATCGATCCGATTTTTTTCTTGGCGGCATCGCCAGCGTTTTTCACGCTGTCAACGGCTTTTTGTTTGGTTTCGCCCGGAACGCTTTCATCCCAGGTTTTTTTCAAATTCAAAGCACCTGAAAGTAGCTTGGAGCCGGTGCTGTCGGGAACCGGTTTCTTTTCTTCGGCAAGGCCGGCTTTTTTCGCAGCTTCCTGCGCGGCGGCGCGTTCGGCACGTCTTTTCTCTGCATTGGCTTTGCGCTGTGCATTGAGTTGCTGTCCTTTTTCGACAAGGTGCTGTGCCAGAATGCGTTTGCCCAGTGCTTCGCCGTAGTCGTTGCCAAAATCCTTAGCTTCGTCATGTGCGGCCATACCGGCGGCGATGCCGACGCTGACAGCGATTGCACCGCCGATGACGGCCGATGCTACGCCGATGACGCCCGTTGCGGCCAGCGCAATCGGGGCAATCAGTCCGCCAAGACCGAAAACGACAGTGGCGGCCGCCAGACCGGCAATGAATTTTGCCTTGCGCGATGCGCCGTCGGTTTTACGGATCGCATCGGGCAGATTGCGAAGGATGAACTGGTCGGAGGGGAACGTATCCTGCCGGGCTTCAATCTTTCCTGTTTTCAGAAGATACTGCATCAGCCGATAGGTTTCTTTCTTCTTCTTCGGCGGTTTCGGCGCTTTTTTGTTTGCGGCCGATTTTTCTGTTTTTTCAATTACTGCTTCTGCGCTCATCTCTCTTTATCCCTCCCGGATATCGTAAATTGGACATAATATTAACACAATCTATTCCGTTTATCCAGTTTT
>SKHU01000112.1 GCA_007116755.1 Alphaproteobacteria bacterium | reverse complement strand
GGTATTGCTATTCCGGAAGATACGCCCCTTTCCCGGCAAAGACGAGAAAAAGCGCAGGAGATGATTGCAGCAGGCCCGCCCGTACTGACAGAGGAGGAAATGGAAGACCGGCGCTATTTTATCACCGATACGCTTGATGATCTTGATGCGGAAAAACCGTTGCTGGATATGTTTGGTACGCTGGCCAATCTTTATAATATGCTCGGTGATTTTTATCTGCGGGCGCAGGGGCGCTGGTCAGGTCACGGCAAGGCGCTGGGGCGTATATTGCGTAAAAACGATGCGGAATTTGCGGCAGAATATGAAGCAGCTTTTGCCGCAGGGTTTTCCGGAAATTTTTCTCCTGTAACAGCGCTGGCTGAAACGGTTCTGGCTCCTTACGGCGGGCGCTGTTTCGCAGGGCTCAAGCGCAGCGCTCCGGAGGAATGGCGCAGTTTTAAAGGAACCCTGCAGGAGTAACAGCAGCTTATCTGGTGACGCATAATTTATAAATTATGCGCTATATCCGTCCGTGCACCCTGCGCTTTCGACATCAATCAGCCTGCACGATATTAAAACGATCCGCATTCATAACCTTTACCCACGCAGCAACAAAATCATGCACAAATTTTTCTTTGTTATCGTCTTGTGCATAGAGTTCGGCATAGGCACGCAAAATCGAGTTGGAGCCAAACACAAGATCAACCCGTGTCGCTGTCCACTTGACCGTATCCGTCTTGCGCTCCCGTATTTCGTAAAGGTTATTGCCGGCCGGTTTCCATGTGTAATCCATAGATGTCAGGCTGACAAAAAAATCGTTTGTAAGAGAGCCTTCTTTGTCCGTCAGGACACCATGTTTTGTTCCGCCATGGTTTGTTCCGAGTACGCGCATACCGCCGACCAGAACAATCATTTCCGGAGCAGTCAAACCCATAAGCTGCGTGCGGTCCAGCATAAGCTCTTCAGGCTTCACGGTATAATCTTTTTTAAGCCAGTTGCGGTAACCGTCGTGAATAGGCTCAAGCGGTGCAAAGGAGTCTGCATCCGTCATATCATCTGTCGCATCGCCGCGACCGGGGGCAAATGGTACGGTGATATTAAATCCTGCCGCTTTTGCAGCTTGTTCAACGCCAAGGTTGCCTGCAAGTACAATGATATCGGCGATGCTTGCCCCTGTCTCAACAGCTATTGGCTCAAGAGCCGCAAGAACACGTCCCAAACGTTCTGGTTCATTGCCGTCCCAGTCCTTTTGGGGAGCCAGACGAATACGCGCACCGTTTGCACCGCCGCGCATATCGGAGCCGCGGAACGTCCGTGCGCTGTCCCAGGCTGTTGACACCATATCGGCGATAGACAGACCGGCATCTGCAATTTTTGTTTTCACGGCGGAAATGTCATAATTGCTGTTTCCGGCAGGAACGGGGTCCTGCCAAACGAGGTCTTCTTTGGGCGCGTCCGGTCCGATATAGCGTGCTTTCGGCCCCATATCGCGGTGGGTTAATTTAAACCATGCGCGCGCGAAAACTTCGGAGAAATAGTCAGGGTCTTTATGAAAGCGCTCGGAAATCTTGCGATAGGACGGATCCATTTTCATGGCCATATCCGCATCGGTCATGATGGGGTTATAGCGAATGGACGGATCTTCAACATCTACAGGTTTATCCTCTTCCCTGATATTGACCGGCTCCCATTGCTGGGCTCCGGCAGGGGATTTTTTAAGCTCCCAGTCATAGGAGAGCAACATATGAAAATAGCCGTTATCCCATTTGGTCGGATGCGTTGTCCAGGCACCTTCAAGCCCGCTTGTGACCGTATCTCGTCCAACTCCGCGCTTGGTGTGGTTATTCCAGCCCAAACCCTGTTCTGTTATATCTGCAGCCTCGGGACTTGGCCCAAGAAGAGACGCATCACCATTGCCGTGACATTTTCCAACCGTATGTCCGCCAGCCGTCAAGGCAACTGTTTCTTCATCATCCATGGCCATACGGGCAAAAGTTTCACGAACCTGCTCCGCTGTTTTAAGTGGATCGGGCTTGCCGTTTACGCCTTCCGGATTCACATAGATTAAGCCCATCTGTACAGCCGCCAGAGGGTTTTCCATCGTGGCGGGATTATTGACATCCTCATAACGATGATCACTTGGCGCCAGCCACTCTTTTTCCGCCCCCCAATAGGTATCTTTTTCGGGATGCCAGATATCACTGCGGCCAAAAGCAAATCCAAAGGTTTTCAGGCCCATGTTTTCATAGGCAATCGTACCGGCCAGAACAATTAAATCCGCCCAGCTGATTTTATTGCCGTATTTTTTTTTGATTGGCCAGAGCAAGCGGCGCGCTTTATCAAGATTGGCATTGTCCGGCCATGAATTCAGAGGCGCAAAGCGCTGATTGCCTGTGCCGCCGCCGCCGCGTCCGTCGGATATGCGGTATGATCCTGCCGCATGCCAGGCCATACGGATCATCAAACCGCCATAATGCCCCCAATCTGCAGGCCACCATTCCTGACTATCCGTCATGAAAGCATGAAGGTCTTTTTTCAAGGCTTCGACATCAAGCTTTTCGAGTTCTTCGGAATAGTTGAAGTCCTCACCCAAAGGATTGGTTTTTGTGTCGTGCTGATGCAGAATATCCAGATTAAGCGCCTCGGGCCACCAGTCCATATTTGATGTTCCCGCGGATGTCATTCCGCCATGCATGACGGGGCACTTACCGGTGTTATTCATTGTTTTCTCCTTTTTGACTGAGGCTGTTGACAAGGTGGCCATATACCCTAACAGAAAGTTGTGCTTCCATATACCCCGCCACGGCACAAAACTTCCTTTTTGTCATTATCACTACAACTCCTGACACGCCATGCTTTTGGCCGGAGATGGTTGACTTGAGAGCGCTTTTATCCGAGTATCGGCCTATTGTTTTTTAAGTCGGCGAAACGAGGTCACATGTCCAGACATATTTTGGTTGCTACCGACCTTTCTCCCCGTTCCGACCTTGCTGCGGAGCGTGCGCTTTTTCTTGCCAATCTGTGGGATGCCACATGCACTTTTCTGCACGTCGTGGATGACGACAAGCCCAAAGCCCTCATCGACCTGCAGATTAGCAGCGCCCGCGATTATCTGGATGATGCGCTTTTAAAAAGCGGGAAATGGAGCGATATTCAGCCTGAAATTTCGGTTAAAACGGGGGACTCTTACGAGGTTATCAATAAAATTGCACAGGAAAAACGCAGCAGCATCATCGTTATGGGCACACACAGAAAAAATATTCTGCTTGACCTGTTTCGGGGGACGACAGTCGAACGGGTGCTGCATACCGGAAAAACACCGGTTTTGATGGTTTCCAAAGACGCGGAAGGCGGCTATGGTTCTGCCGTCTTTGGCATTGAGAGTGACTCGTGTTCCCGTCAGGCCATAGATGCGGCCTTTTCTTTGGGGTTGATCGGCGATGCGCGTATGACGGCGGTACACGCCTATCAGGATCCGGCAACGCTCAATATGCACTATGCCAATGTTGACAGTGACAAAATAAAAGCGCATGAGGGGCTGCGCGTTAATGAAACGGCGGAGAGCATATCTGATTTTCTATCCTCAACGAAACTCGACGGCCGGAGTTACAATCTGATATTGGAGAATGCAAATCCGGCACAGCTGATCACAAAAGTTTCGGATGAGCTGGATGCGGATTTGATTGTGATCGGCACCAAAAGCATGGCGGGCTTGCGAAAAGTGATGCTGGGAAGCGTCGCGGAAAATGTTTTGCGCCATGCCCGCAACGATGTTCTTGTTGTGCCGCCCCAAGCCTAAACCTTTAAAAATAAACCCTAATCAAAGTTTCTGCGAATAAAGCCGCGAATACGGCGAATAAACCAAAGCAGCGGCGAATTGTGCATATCATCATCGATATAGGAAATACCCACACGGGTAATGCGATTGCCGTCACAGGATAGGACGGTCAGGCTTATTTCCCCGACTTCGATAATATCGCCGCGTTTCACCTTGCCGCGCAGGCGTTTCTTCATGAAATCGTGTATGGTCGCCTCATCTTCTTCTTTGGAGAGTCTTAGCCCGTATTTCTTGAGAAGATCGGCGTAGGAGCTGCCGTCAACGACAAAGTAAAGCGACTCGTCAATCAGGCTTTTATCCGGTCCCCAGAATTTTTGAACCGGTTGCGTTCCGAACAAGCGATCCATCATCGTGATTTTGTCATGCTGTACAGATAAAATCACATGATCCCCGGGCAGGAAATAGGAGAGTTTGCCAACGCTCATATTGACGCCGTCACGGATCACATTCACAATCTGCGCGTTTTCGGAGAACGGCATTTTTTTAATCTTTGTCCGCGTGGCAAAGCTCATCGGTTCAACAGTATAAATAATGATGGATGATCCGTCCTGATGGCGGATATCAATTTCCGCCCGTCTCGGTTTTGAGGGAACCGGCGGCAATTCAAGGTTCAGGCTTTTTCCGACTTTTGACAGACTCCAGCCCTGCACAGACAGGGAAATCAGAACGATAATATAGGCCAGACTGAAAAACAGATCGGCATTTTCTACACCGGCCAGCACCGGAATTGTGCCAAGAAAAATCGGCACCGCCCCCCGCAAACCGACCCATGAAACGAAAAGCTTTTCTTTCATGGAAAAGCCGAACGGCCATAAACACAAAAACACAGCCAAAGGGCGACCGACAAGAATCAAAAACAGCGCCAATGCGATTCCGGATAAGAGAACGGGAGCAAGCGTACTCGGTGTTACCAGCAAACCCAAAAGCAAAAACATGATAATCTGTGCGAGCCATGCCAGCCCGTCAAAGAAGCGGTTGGTCAGTTGGTGGGCTCTGTGGCGGCTGTTGCCGAAAACACATCCGGCGATATAGGCGGCCATGAACCCGCTGGCTCCGATTTCCTGCGCTCCGGAGAAAATCAAAAGCGCGGCGGATAAAGCAAGAATAGGGTATAAACCTGATGCGAGATTTAACCGGTTGGTGAGAATAAGCAGCAAATATCCGCAAAGAAAACCCAGTATGCCGCCTCCCGCCAGTTGCCAGAAAAAGCTCAGCACGATATCAAAAATACTTTGCAACGACCATTCCGGAATACCGGCTTGCAAAAAATGTACGAACGTCAGTGTTAAAAACACGGCCATCGGATCGTTCAGGCCGGATTCCAGTTCCAGACTGGCATTCACACGTTTTTGCAAACGCATGTTTTTTAAATGCAGCAGAAAGAAAACCGCTGCCGCATCTGTGGAGGCGACAATGGAGCCGATCAGCATACCTTCCAGAAGGCTAAGATCAAAAAGCCAGACGGCAGCAAATCCGGTGAGAATGGCTGTCAGTAAAACGCCTATTGTTGCAAGCGTCAAAGACGGTGTCAGGGCGATCCGGACATTTTGGAACGATGTGCGCAGCCCGCCGTCAAACAAAATGACAGCCAGCGCCAGACTGCCCGCAAAATAGGTCATTTCGTAGTTATTAAAAACAATGCCGCCCGGGCCGTCTTCGCCGGCCAGCATACCCAGCCC